>JANPLH010000229.1:0-2522 GCA_031426435.1 Saprospiraceae bacterium
TATAAGAAATCCTTTTATCGCCACTTCAAATCCATTTCAACATGAAAAAATTCGGTCTTCAAGTCTTGATAATACTCGTGCTCGGCTCCATCGCCCAGTACTTCTTCCCCTTTTGGTCCATCGCCGTCGTGGCCGCATTGGTGGGTTTTTTATTCAAGTATGAAAACAGTGCCGCCAGTTTTGCCGCAGGCACGGCAGCAGTGACCTTGCTTTGGAGCAGCTATGCGATTTTTCTCAACGTAGCCAACGCCAACCAATTGGCCAATCAAATCGGCGTTTTGTTTACGGTGGGCGCTGGCTATTTAGTGCCAGTCACTGGCTTGATTGGTGGATTATTAGGTGGCTTTGGCGCTCAGACAGGCACTTTGCTCAGGAAGGTCTTTGAAAGGGAAGAAGTGGTGGGGTGAAAATAATTGGGAAGCCATTTTTTTGCCGCTTTGTGCCCCTTTATGCCGCTTTTTGCCGTTCTGCATCGCTTTGTTCCGCTATGCGTCGCTTTGTCATTGCCATAGGCAAACTGCAACATCACGTGGGACGTTGCATTTTGCCATCGCTTTGTGCCGCTCTTTGCCGCTTTGTCATTGCCGTAGGCAAACTGCGGCATCACGTGGGACATTGGGGCTTGCAAGCACTAGGTAGAAGAAATTAGTCAAAAGCGCCATTTTCTTGCTATGCCCCTTGCTTGCATAAAATTAGCAGCCAATTGGCTAGATTAATTCAAGAACCATCAAGGCCATTTTGTCGGCAAGGCAACAGGAAGTGCAGGTGCCAGTAGAGAATGTGTTGCCCACGCTGTATATTTGGTGGGCACTGGGCTACTAGGATGCAGTGGCAAGTTGATAATCATCAAACCGGATTGACAATGAAAACAAACATCGGCAATACATGGGCTCTCAGTAGGAATAGGCAGCTTGCTTTCGCATGTCATAGACATGCTGATATGGGGTTCAAGTCAGGAGACTTGAACCAGCTGGGTTTCATTAACAAGAGGGAATCAACAAATAGGCTCGACGAAAATTCTTCTCATCCATTAACCTAAAGTACCGTAGCAGTTTGCAGACTGCTACGGTTTTTTTAATTTTATGAAATATCTTTTTCTTTTCACTACTGTCATTTTTACTTTTTCAAAGTCAATCGCTCAAAGACATGATAATGTTTGGATGATAGGTTATCATGGACAAGGCTTCCACCCGCTCCAAAACAACATGATAATTGATTTTTCAAATAACAGTCCTGTAATTGAAGGATTAGAGCTACAAACCGGAATGAGTTTTGGCGCAACAAATACAAGCATATGTAATGATTTTGGTGAATTACTTTTTTATACTAATGGGATATATATAGCTGATGAAACGAATGGAATAATGCAAAATGGTGATAGCTTAAACAATGTCGGCATAACATATCAATATGAAAACACTGGCTTACCAATGCCTCAAGCATGTCTAATCCTACCGTTTCCAGAGCATGATAGCTTGTACTGTTTGTTCCATATTCCAATTGATTTCGTCCAAGGCCTTGAAGTCAATATGCCATTTTTGTACAAAACAGTTGTCAATATGAATTTAAACAATGGGCTTGGAGCCGTTGTTGCCAAAAATGAAGTTGTGATTGAAGATACACTTAGCTATGGCAAATTAACGGCTTGCAAGCATGCAAATGGAAGGGATTGGTGGATATTATTGCAGGAAGATGACGAAATGAACAATGGCATCTATAAACTTTTATTGACCCCAAATGGCATCTCTAATTTGGGTAAAAGCGAGTTCATCTATCCGGACCTTTTTGATGTGCCTTCAGTTGGCAATGCAATATTTACCCCAGATGGTTCAAAATACATTCGACATGATATTAGGTTCGACCCTTACAACTCCATTACGATTTATGATTTTGACAGATGTACTGGTGATTTACAACCTCTTGAATATTTTGAACTTGATGATACTACATTCATATATGGTGGCGCAGCAGTCTCTCCCGATTCAAGGTACCTGTACTGTGTCACCAACCAAATTATCTACCAGTTTGATTTATGGGCATCAGATATTGAATCCACGAAGACTTTAGTGGCAACCTATGACGGCTATGTGGGGCTGTTTTTCCGTACCCTTTTCGGCACCCCCCAGCTTGCACCAGACGGCAGCATTTGGATTGCCACGGTAAGCGACACCGTCATGCACCTCATCCGCACCCCGATCCAGCCGGGGTTGGGCAGCCATGTGGCGCAGCACGCCATCCACCTGCCCAAGGTGAACCAGAAGAGCATCCCCAATTTCCCCAACTACCGCCTCGGCCCCCTCGACGGCTCCCCCTGCGACACCCTTGGTCTCGACAACCACCCCCTGGCGGGCTTCACTTGGTGGGCCGAGGAACTGGAAGCCACCTTCTCCGACAACTCCTACTACCGTCCCGAGACGTGGGCCTGGGACTTCGGGGACTTTTCCACCAGCAGCGAGCGCAACCCGTTGCACACCTACGCCCTGCCCGGCGAGTACCACGTCTGCCTCATTGTCGCCAACGAA
>JANPLH010000230.1:0-19698 GCA_031426435.1 Saprospiraceae bacterium
GTAGGCGACCAAGGCGGCCTTGAGGTCGTTAGCCCATCCGTTTTTGCGGTGACAGGCCCTCATGCCATTGTGGATTGGGTTTTCATCGAACTGCGCAACCACCTCGACCCACAGGAAGTAGTGGCAACCCGTTCAGCACTCATTCAAAGGGATGGCGATGTAGTGGAACTCGATGGCACCTCTGCGGTCCGATTTGATTCGGTGCCGAGTGGCGACTATTACGTGACCATCAGGCACCGCAACCACTTGGGCACCAGCACCCTGGTACCAAGGTTCCTATCCCCTACCCCAACCATTGTTGATTATTCCAACCCAGCCACTTCCACGTATGGCACCCAATCCCAATATTCGGTAAATGGGGTAAAAGCACTTTGGGCTGGCGATTTGAACAACGACGGACGCACCATTTACCAAGGTCCTTTAAACGATATCAATACGCTGTTCTTCACCGTCATGATTGATCCTGATAATGTTGACCAACTTGCCAATTTTGTGATTGTAGGCTATGAAATGGCGGACATCAACCTCGACGGTTATACCATTTTCCAAGGGCCCCAAAATGACCGCTCAAAATTGCTATTAAATACCACTTTAAGGGCACCACTGAATACCAACTTTCTTTCTAATTTTATCATCATGCAGCAGTTGCCTTGACCTTAGAGCTTGTTTAGCATTTGGTCACTTGGTTCAAAACAGCCCTTTTTCGCCAATTTTCCACCTTTTTTCAATCAAGTAGCCCCGCTACTCTCCTTCAAAAAGGAGAAAAATTGACGAAAAATTTCTTGTTAATATCTCAAGCACCAATCCTAAACAAGCTCTTATTCTTTTAGCCATTTTGCTGCTGGATTGCCATTTGGCCTGAGTTTAACCGACTGCTCCCAAGCCGCTTTGGCTTTGGCCATATCACCCAATGATTTGTGGCAAATACCAAGTCTATTCCAGGCAATAACTATATTCGGAAATAGGCGGGTATAAGCTTCAAAAAGCGCAACACTTTCCGCCCATTTCCCCGATTTTTCCAGCCGCTCGCCGACGCCGAGAAGCTGCATGTCGTTTTCAAAATCAAAGCCAGCCTCCTTCAGCACCAGGTCGCTGTTGTTGGAAAAATAAGTCGCTCCTTTTTCCAAAAGCACCCTGTGAATAGCATTGGTGACCGGGTTATCTTGCCAAGGTTCCGCTGCTGGCTGCCGCTGCCGCTCGCCCTTACCTTCCATGATGGACAACACTTTCAGGGAAATATCGTCCGAAATCCAATCGTTGGAATTGCTCGAAATGACCATACAAAGGTCATTCAGGGGGTCGAAGCCCATGAAGGCGTTATAGACCCCATTGCCGCCGTTGTGCCAAATCATGGTGCGGCCTTCCACCTGCTGCACCACCCAGCCAAAGCCATAATGGCTCCTTCCTTGTGGGTCTTCGGCAACCATTGGCGACCACATCTTTTCCACCAGTTCCTTTGGCAAAACCACATGGTTGCGCAGCGCCAAATACCAACGGTGCATATCGCCAACCGTGGAGAGCACGCCCCCATTTGCCCGGAGGTGCCAACCGGGGCCATCCGGCAGCCAAGGGCGGTCCAGGGCGGTGCCCCAGCGCTCGCCGTTTTGGTAGCCCACGGCCAAAGTTTCCTTGGAAAAACCGGGCAGCAGGTAGCCTGTTTTGGCCATGCCAGCAGGCAGCCATAGTTTTTCCCGAAGGAAAGCCTCATAGCCCATACCGCTCACCTGCTCCACGATGATGCCGAGCAAGCTGTAACCCACGTTTGAATAATCATAGACCTTGCCCGGTTCAGCATTCAAGGGCGTTTCAAAGGCGAGTTTGGCAAATTGCGGAGCATCCAGATTGTCATAATCGTCGCCAATGGCACCGGGGAAGCCCGCCGTATGGGTCAGCAATTGCTGCAAGGTGATGGCTGCTTTGTCCGCAGGCGCATCCGCAAAATACTTGGAAAGCGAATCGTCGAGGCGCAGCATGCCAGCCTCCACCAGCTTCATGATGGCCGCCGCCGTGAACTGCTTGGTGATACTGCCCACACTGAAAACGGTTTCCGCCGTTTGGGGCCGCTTGCTTTCCCGGTCGGCGAAGCCGTAGCCGTTTTCCATCAAAACCATGCCCTTGGACGCCACCAAGATGGAGCCGCTCCAGCCATTGTTGGCCGCTTTTTGCAGGTAGGCGTTCAGTTGGGAGGGAATATCGGCGGTGGGTTGAGCGAGAGCACCCAATCCAATCAAACATAATAGCAGCAGGAGATTTGTCTTTTTCATAAAACCTGAGGTTTAAGTTGAGCGACAAAAGTCTGCTTTTGCTGTGGCAATGAAAGATGAATGAGGGTTAAATAAGGTTAATTTAGGTGAAAATGGTCAAAATAGTTTGTCAGAGTACTTCAATAAAATTACAGTAATAGGCGAATTAGAAGTTGAAAAGGTGCAGCGCACCATAACATTTATAGATTTCCAATATTAATGGGTTTTAGGTGCAGCGCACCGTGATATTGCGGTGCGCTGCACCTAAAAGTATCTGCTTATCTGATTCAACTTTAAAGATTTCACCACTTGCGGCTGCGATATGAATATATTTATTGATTCCGACCCGTTATTGGCTTGAAATTCAAAAATATATGGCTTCAAAAACTTGGTATCATAATATGTTTTTGGTTCTTCGTGACTTTGTGTGGTTAGCATCTATCATCTTGTAACTCCTCGTTTCAACGAGGGGTATTATAAGTTGCTTCTCTCGCATCTATCTTCTTTACAAAACATCATCATGATTCATTTAACACAAGCGGTAAATGTTGATGTTTTGTAAAGAAGGTAGAAGTGGGCAGTAAAGGTGACACCAAACCCCGCCATTGAAATAGCGGGTCATAAAATGATAGATGCTGCCCACACGAACTCACGAAGAACCCAGTTTTCTTTTTCAGGCAATACCGCCACGAACGCAACGTTTTGATTATCATTGCGTTGCATCCGTAGCGGCGTTACGTGAAAAAATTTAATGAACGCTCTCAAAACTGAAGCCTTTATTTAATCTCAATTCACCACAAACCGGCACGACCAAATATGTTTTTTCAAGTGCCCATATAAAACCGCCAACAAGCATACGAAATAAATCAAAAAAAAAGCCCCCGCAGACTCTCGTCCACCGGGGCTTTGCTGATTAAGTTTAAAAGTAAGTTTAAAAGTAAATTTGAATGGTTGCGCTTTTCCTTTTGGAATTGGCTGTTGGCCAATGACGAATCGCCAAAGGCCAACAACCGTTTCCATTAAGGCAGTTTTTCCTGTAGAATAAAGTTGGCTAAGTGCAAGTCGTTTTCTGGCGTTGTCAGGATGGCATTGAGCAACATCATTGCCCGGTCGTTGTTCGGGCCTTGATAGATGGAATTGCCATCGAGGTTCAGGTCAGCTTGCTTGTAGCCCTGTACGATAAAGTTGGCCAATTCTTCCGTATTGCCTTGGTTGAGCAATACCGTTTGGAAGAGGTAGGTAACATCGTTGGATGGGCCTTGGTAGATGACCCTGCCGTCGTTGTTGAAGTCGCCGGGCCACATGGCCATCTCGCCATTGTGGCTGATACGGGATTCATTACCGTACATAGGAGTGTCATTGTCCTTAAAGTCAATGGTCGTCACGGTTGGCGAAAGCAGGTAGGGGTCTTCCGACATAACGCCAAGGTGGTTGCGGTGGCGCACGGAAACGAAATAGTCACCGCTGGTCACTTCGGAAAACTGGAGGTAATCGAACCCGTCCACATCCCGGATGTCGCCATCGGCTTGCAGAATGGCCGCACGGGTAGCCACCACGCTGTCAGGAAAGCTTGCCGGGCGAAGCTCGACGAGAATCCAGTCAATTGGCGCATCGTATCCGGTCACGTACAGCAGGCCTGGCGTGAACCACTCCTTGTATTCTGTGCTACCGGTATTGCTCCCTCCACCAGTGCCTGTGTTGCCATTGGTACCCGTGCCTGGTTCACTGTTCGGGTTCACTGGCACACCGATGTGGTTAATATGCGTCAACTTGGTATAAGGCTCCGTAGTCGGCAGTACCAGTTTGGTCCGAAGTTCATCGCTCATGATGTTGAGCGGGTCTTGGTTGCCCACGAGTGCGCCCATAAGTTTTATTTTCACATCAATCGCAACGCCTTTGCAAGCTGCGCTCAGATATGGGTCACAAGGGTTGATGGGGCTGCTCTCGCCTGCGTCCAAAACGCCGTCCTTGTTGTCGTCCTCGTCACCGTCAGTGAGCAGGTCACCATCAGAATTCGGGTTGAGCGGGTCGGTTTCGCCAGCGTTCCTGATTCCGTCCTGATTGCGGTCTTCAACGCCATCAAAAATGCCATCGCCGTCCGTATCTGTGTTGTAGCTGTTGGTTTCACCGCCATCAACTATGCCATTGAAGTTGCGGTCTTCCAAGTTGTCTGTCAGTAGGTCGTTGTCGGAGTCAACATCGAACATATTGAGCTTGCCGTCACCGTCGTCGTCAACATCAGGCAAGCCGTTGGCTGCTGCGAAGTTGCCGTCAACTTGGGTGGAGAGGTATGGCGTAGCATCAAAGTCACCGGAATCTTCTGGGCGGCCATCGAAGGTAAAGCCATCGGGTTCGGTAACGGTATTGCCAGAAACTTCCACCACATCGTCGAAGCCAGAGAAGTTGGCGTCAGTCAGGTTGTCAATGGCACCATCTGAGTTGGCATCACGAGCCTTGAGGCCAGCCTCGAAGATGTCGAATATCCTGTCGCCATCGCTGTCACGGTCGAGGTGGTTGGGCCTGCCATCTGAGTCCATATCAGAACTCACGAAGGTAGTCCCCGTTTCACCATAGTCGTACGGGCGCAGGTTGCCGGAGGCAGCACCAGCTTTTGTAAGTACAAGCGGATTGGCAGCATAGATGTCAAAATAACCATCCGAGTTGGTGTCCACGAAGTAACCCGTAAACCTCAACCTGCCATCGCCATCGTTGTCCACGCCACCAGCTTCGATGAGGTCGGGCGTTCCGTCGTTGTCGCTGTCACGGTCGAGGAAGTTTGGTATACCATCGCCATCATAATCTGGCTTATCAGTAGCGAGCCCACCCGTGTAGGCATAGCCGTTGAATTTGACAAATGGCTCGTTGGAATCCTCGGCACCCGCTGCACCATCGTCATTGGAGTCAATGCGGTCATGGAAACCGTCGGCGTCCAAATCGGGCATCGTGAGTGGGTTGGAAAGGACTGGGTAGTCCAGTATGCCATTGCCATCCACGTCAGCGCCAACGATTTCAACCAGGTCAGTTATGCCATCGTTGTCGCTGTCACGGTCGAGGAAGTTCGGCACGCCATCCTGGTCACGGTCGTTGGTGACCGAGCCAGGGTTGAACGTTGCTGAAGCTGCTTCTGTAATGGAAATATCGTTGCCGTCAAAGCCGTAGGCAAAGCCGTCGCCATCGTGGTCCCAACCAGAGGTACCAATGATGTCAATGACGCCATCGCCATCGAAATCGGCCTTTCCTGTTTCAATCAGGTCGGAAATACCGTCATTGTCGCTGTCAAGGTCATGATTATTGGGGATACCATCACCGTCAGCGTCAATCAGGCCATCTTTCAAGTCAGGAATACCGTCGTTGTCGTCGTCCAAGTCATAGAAGTCGGCCACGCCGTCGGCATCTGTATCGGTTGGTGGAGCGATGGTAATGGTTTGCACCTTCGAGGTGATGTTGCCACATTCGTCTTCTGCCGACCAAGTGCGCAGGATATAACCATTGCATCCCAAGAGGTTGCTCTGGTTGTCAACATAGATAGCAGCTACATCTGCTGCGCAATTATCAGCCGCATCGGTCACGTCGCCAGTGATCGCAAGGTTGTCCTTGTTGGTTCCGCAAAGGATGGTAATGTTTGCAGGAACAGTGAAGGTTGGTGCCTTCAAGTCACGGAGTATCATCGTATGTTTTAGCTCGGTTGCGTTGCCGCAATCATCTACCACATAGTAAGTGCGGGTAAGCACCGTATCCGTCGAGCAATCGAAGTTCGGCTTGTCTTCAGACATCCTAAGCTTTACCGTTTGGTCGCAATTGTCTTTTGCAATAACCTGTGTGCCAATGGTCAACGGCACAGGTATATTGTCGCAAGAGATATAACTGTCCAATGGTAAGCTTCCCTCAATCACGAAGTAGGAAAGGGTTTCCGTGGCGTGGAGGCCGTTGAGGTAGTCGTATTCGTCCAATTTAACCGTAAACGAATTGGCAGTCACGTTGATGACACGTACAGTCACGGGAGCTGCATCGTTGTTGGTGATGGCACCCATGATTACAACTGGGTTGTGGTACTTGTTGTGCAGGTTGACGGTGGTCGTCAAGTGCGTAAGGTCAACCTTGCCGACCTCACCAAATACCTCGCTTGTATTGGCCTTCAAATCATAAGCACCTGTGATGGCCATATAGCCCACCGTTTCGAGGTTGTGGCCAGTTTCGGCGTCAGCCGAAGTCTCCTCCTGCAACCTGATGTTGAGGCCCGAGCTTGTCTTGTTGCTGATGCGGACATTGACAGGGTCAGATTCGTTGTTGGTCTGAATGCTGGCAATGAACTCTGGCGCAGACGGGTAGCCCTGGCTGAACGACTTGGCACTATTTGCATGCGTGAGCAACCAGCTGTTCACCTCGAACTTCATACTTCCGCTAAAGGCACCTTTTTCAATGGCAACCCATGCAACGTTTTCCCGATTGTGCCTCCCGTCGGCAGCTTCTTCTTCCTTCAAGCTCATCTGGAACTGTGTGGTTGAGACGTTGCGCAAGCGAACAACTGCAGCCGCAGCCTCGTTGCGGGTGGTGATTTGCGTGAAGACAATTGGCTGCGTTGCGAAGTTGACTGGCAGTGCAACCGTCTTCCAATGCTCAGAAACGTTTTCCATCACACCCGCCACGAGGCGCTTGCCGTTGGGCAAGGTATAGATTCGGTAAATATCCGGTGCAGTCTGGTCGGAAATCGAGATGGTTTGCGAAGCCTGTGCAGTATTAACGCAGTAGTCAACGCCGTTCCAAACCCGCACGAAGTCGTAGTTGTAGAGTGCGCAAGAATCGCTGCCCTGCGTGATGAACTGGTCAATACCGAGCGATACGTTCTGACAGTTTTCAATCACCTGTACCGCCTCAGCCAATGGCATCTGATCATCACAGGAAATGCTGATATTGTCCGGTACGTTTGCGAGGGATGGTGGCTGGATATCCGTCAGGTCAAAGGTCACATTTGCCGAATCGCAGCAAACACTGTTTTCGTTACAGACAAAGTACCTAAACTTGTCAAAACCGCAATAGGTGGTATTAGGCACGAAGAGTATCTCGCCGTCCGAATCCAGGTCCAACCAGCCGTTGGTGGGGTTAGTTAGCAGCCCAAATGCCGGATTGGAAAGGTTCAAGTCGTTCCCACTGACGTTGTTTGCATAGGGGAAGCCCGGGCAAACCGTAAAGTAGAGGTCGTCAGCCAGGTTCGGCTGCTTGACCAGAACCGATGAAACGCTGTTGGAATACACCCAGCCAGTGCAAGCACTACGGCGGGCCTTGCGGCGGTATTCCGTGGTTACGCTAATGGTGGATGGGTCAAAGCTCACGCCATTTGCGCCAGCAATATCCGACCATGCACCCCAAGTGGTGGGGCTTGTGCGTTGCCGCTGCTCCCATTGGAACAGCGCAGTGCTGCCAAAGCCACCCGATGGGTAAGAGCCACCAGCAATATTTACTGGGTTGAAGGTTCCGCACAAGGTGCCGCCGCCAAGGACGGAACCGCCGTTGTTGAAGTTCTCAACGATGGTCAGGATGGTGTCCGTTACACCTATGCAGCCGCCTACTTCAATCCTAACGGCAATGGAGTTTGCTCCACCCGTGGAGAATTTAACATTGTGCGGGCCGGCGCCAGTTGCGGTGCCAGGCGTTGCGCCAGCACCAAAGAACCAAGTATAGTTAGGTGCAATGGCAGCAGAAGTTGCTTCTACCGTAATCGTTTGGCCTACGCATTCTTCCGTAGAAGAAAGCAGCATGGTAGCAGCTGGGGGCGGGTCGGACAAGGATATGTAGCCGAAATCTTCCGAACAATCGCCGCCAACGTACCGCACCTGTACATCATAAACGCCCGCACCGAGGTAGTTGAAGAAGTTGGAATTGCTCCAAGTTGCCCCACCGTTGATGCTGTATTGCACCGTGGCTGCTGGCGGATAGGTAGCGATGATGGCCATGTTGCCATTTACGGCACTGCATGCGTCTGGGTCAACGGTGTTGACGCTGTTGATGATGATTTCGGGCCTAACGTTGACTATTTTGCTGGTGGCAACTGTACAGCCGTTTTTATCCACTGTGAGGCCAACGTTGATGGTAGTGAAAGCTGCGCCATTTGGTACGTCAAATTCCACGTTGAATGGGCCTTGGCCCGTCATGGAAGGTGTGGAGGCATAGCTGCCAAAATCCCAGGTATAGGTAACGCCCGCACCCGCACTTGCCGCACCAAATGAGTAGCCGGTCTCTTCGCAGAGGAAGCCGCTCGCAGTGGCAGGGGCCGTGTTGATATTGGCGACTGGAATATCTTTTACTTCTTTAATAATCACATTAGTGTTCACCCATACGCCGCAGGGTACCCTGCGGGCTTTGCGACGGTATTGGGTGGTCTGCGTGATATTGCCAGGATTGTAGTCAATACCAATAGCACCGGGTATCACTACCCAAGTATTGCCACCGTCTATGCTGCGCTCCCATTGGTAGCCGATATAACCGTCAATACCGCCAGTAGGCAAGGCAAGGTTTGTAATGATACCGGGGTCGTAACTGCCGCAGAAGCTCTCAGCGCCTGTAATAGTTCCAGCACTCACAAAGTTAATGGCCACCATTTTGGTGATGGGATTGGAATAAACTTCGATAGTGCATGGTGCCTTGCGGGCTGCCCGGCGGTACTGTGTCGTCTGGCTGATGATACCCGGGTCAAAAAATTCTTGCGTTGCTGCCACAATATCAGCCCAAGAAGCCCCACCGTCGGTACTTTGCTGCCACTGGTAATAAACAGTGCCAGTACCTGTGCCACCGCTCGGTGCCACAACACTGGAAATAATGCCTGGGTCGTAAACGCCACAATTGTCTTCGTCACCACCGATGATGCCGCCGTCTACAAAGTTGGTCAGCACCGTTTTGGCAATGGCGTTGGAATAAACCATTGCGGAGCAATACTCACGCACGGCACCCCTTCGGTAACGGATGGTTTCCGTAAGAGCGACTGGGTCATACGTTACTGCGTTGGCACCCAGGATGTCAGCCCAGGTAAGGCCTCCATCCGTACTTTCCTGCCATTGGTAGATAAGGTCACCACCGCCGCCAAGTGGCGTTGTGGCCTCTGTTATAGCGATTGGGTCGAAGCCGTCGCAACCCGTCTCAGCACCGAGAATGGTACCGGGGCTGGCCAAGTTGTGGCAGATGTTGACACGGTAGTCTTCTACCTCGCCACCAATCTCCAAACCTGAATAAGCAGTAGCTGGTGAAAAAGGCCGATCTCTTACCACCCTGAAACGGGAGTAGATTTCTTGGCCACCAGAAAGGTCGGTGCCGGTTGGAATATCAAATTCTATGTTGAATGAACCAGTGGTTACTGGCCTTTCCACAATCATTTCAACAGGGTCGTTGAAGTCGCCGTCCTGGCTAAAGTCAATCCAAGCGATAAGGTGGCCGGTGCCGGTCACGTTGACAGTGACGTCCCCACCATTGCCAGAGGCAGCTGTGCCTACCGTCCAGTTGTTAGGGTCACCAAAAGTAACACCGTCTTCATCGCCGCCGACGGAATCGTCGCCGTTGGCATCTGCACCAGTTGCGGAGAAGAACTCTGCGTCAACAGTAGCACCGAGGTACAGCGTTGGCACGTCTTCGAGCAAGTGGACCGGGCCTGTTGAAGTTACATTGACATCGGAAAGATATGGAACTGGCAAGTCGCCAAGGTCAAATGTATCGGTGAATGCAAATGCGAAGTTGACGCCCGTTACATTGCCAGTAAGGATAAACTGTTGGTAGGTGCTATTATCGGTTTCACCAAAGGCATAAGCAGGCGAGTCACCGACAGAAGTTGTCGTAGTGGTCAGCGTCAGTGGCGTTTGCTCTGTGCTAACCGAAATGGTAATCGTATCGTTGGGGAGGTAATTGAAAGTAAATTGACCCGCTGCATTGGCAACAGTTTGCGCCAATTGACGGCCTTGTTTGTCATAAGCAAAGACTTTAACAGCGGTGGGCGCAAGGTCAGTTACGTCGCAAACTCCATTGTTGTCATCATCGAGGCAAACCTTACCTGAAACGGAGTTCGGATAAGTTGGGCGCAGGCCAAAAGTTACGTCGAGCGAGCAATCAATACCCGAAGGGCACCAAACATTGCCCACTGCGGTCACATCGCCTCCGCTCACGACAACATCCACTCTATTGTCAGCAACACCATCGGCATCAACTGTGGATGTCATATCGGTAGGTGGCAGAATCTGCACGTTCCAGGTAGCATCCGGCATATTGATGAAAATATATTGACCATCAAAATCAGTTGGGACACTGCGCACAAAAGCACCTGGCGGGTAGGTTACCCCGCCACGAACCACGGTAGTTTTGTTGGTTGCCTTTACAGTGATATTAGGGATACCCGGCTCATTGTCATCCTGAACGCCATTTTGGTTCAGGTCACGATAAATGATATCACCAATGATGCCAGTGGGTTGGTAGCCAAAGTTGGCATTGCCCACAAGGCTACCTACCTCGACGCTCAAGCTATTGACCCGGCTATTGCATTCTGCAAGCAATATGCTGTAGTTGGGGTCAGCAGGGTCGAGTGGACTGTAGCAAGGTACGCCATCGGTGCTTGGGTCAGCCGTGAGGGAAGTCGCCGTTACCCCGCTTGGCAGGGTGCCTGTATTGATGGAAACCGTATAATCGCCACTTGTCAAAGTATTGAAAGAATACTTGCCTTCGGTGTCAGTTACATCTGTCGCAATAGCAGCAGTTGCATTGCAAATGGCTGCTGAAGCATTGCAGAGGTAAACCGTCACGCCAGGAACTCCTTCCTCATTCCAGTCCTGCGTTCCATTGCCGTTTCCGTCGTAGAACACATAGCTTTCGATATTACCGGAAGGCGTGAAGCCAAAATCAGCGCCACCGGTATTGGGCGTGGGACCAGTGCCTAAAGTGAATACTTTCAGGACATCAGTCGAAGCATAGTACCCTGTTGGGATGCTTGCGTCACTGGTGTTTGCCACAACCCGGTATTCGCCATCTGGCAAATTTTCAAAGTAGTAGCTGCCATCGCCAGCAGATTTCACGGTTTCTACCTGTGCATAATTGCCCGAACCATTCAGGTTAACTTGAAGGATTACCTCCACGAATGGCAGACCAGACTCAAATTCGTTGAAAATGGTGTTGCCATTGTCATCCAGGTACACGTTGCCTTCAACCCTTCCATCGCCGACTTCCTCAAAGCCGAAATTGAGATTGTAAATATCGGTCGTGCCATTTAACCCCGTTACTTTTGCCATGCCATCACAAGTGATGCAGATACCTGTTTCATCTGGGTCAACGCTTGGTTCTGTGCCAGTTGGCAAGTATTTCTGGTCAATTACAACCAAATAATTGGCTGCCGCATTGTTGGAAAACTGGAAGTAGCCAGAAGCATTGGTGGTAGTGGTGGCCTTCGGCACGTCGGTGCTGTTGTCAAGCACACCATTGTTGTTTTTATCTTCGTAAAGCCTTACCGTCACAGCTGAGAAAACCGCAGAAGGGTTCACCCCGCTGGCATTGCCAGTAACATCTTGATAAACATAGCCGCCGAGGTCGGAGTTGCCGCCCCGCTTCCAGCCGAAATCGTTGTCAGTTGACTGAACGCCAGCAGCAAGCGTTCTGGCGATGGCATTGTTAATGGTACCGTCACTTTCAAAAGTTTCGGTCCACGTATAGGTCGCTGGAAGTGTTGTCGTTCTGACTTTAATCGTATAAGCCGTAGCGGCAGTCAATGCCGCAAACTCATACTTGCCCATTGCATTGGTAATACTGGTCGGGCAGTTTACACCAGCAGTACAGCCAGTGGCAACCCTTTCCACGGTTACGTTTGAAATGGGTTTGTCAAGGGCATCCTGCAAGCCATTGGCGTTGATGTCCTCGAAGACGATACCAGAAATGGCAGGGCTGACCGCATAGCCAAAGTTCACGTTTATAAGGTCGTTGCTGATGCCAATGGTACCAAGTGCGCTGGCAGCCAACGTAGAAGACTTCCACATGTGGTCGCAGGTGGTACAGATTCCAGAAGTTTTGTCTGGGTCGGCTTTCAGCGTCTCGGTGCCAGGAATCGAAGCCACGTCAACGAGGATATAGTACAATCCATTGGAAAGCCCATTGAAGGCATAATCGCCCGTCAGGTTAGAAGTGTCACGTTGTAAAAGCGTCCATGTGCCGCCATTTTGAACATGTGTGCATGTCCTGGTTGGTGCTGGTGGCGGATAAAAGGTTGTGCCATTTATTGTGCAACCATAAAGGTTGACAACCACGTTTTCCATGAAAAAGTCTGTTGCGCTTTCGTAGCCCAAAGTCCCAGACCAACCGTTGCTGTTCTTGTCACCGAAAACCTTACCGGATATGGTACCACGAGGGTTGACAGTTGTGGGCATTGTTGCTGAGTCGTCGTTCGCATCCGAACTATTGGCATATTTACCTTCGGTAATGGAAGTGCTGAAATTGACTGTCGCAGGAGTTGTTCCGGTAAAATCCTTTGCCAAGAAAGTGAGCTTAATGGTGTCTGATTCGCCAGCATTTAGCGGGCCCACATTGTTCCAAGTGAGGGTTCCAGTCGTTGTATTGACCGCATCTGGTGACACACTTGCCGAAACAAACTGGAATTTAGCGGGGTCGTAGGTTTCGACCATAGGTACGGATGACAAGGTAGTTGATTCATCATAACCATAGGAAAACCCATTTGGATTGGTTGCGGCACCAGTTGTAACCCGAATGCCCATTGCATCCACCCAAATATTGAAGCCGTTTTGTTCACCTTTTATGACAAGGCTCATGTTTTGAATATCAGACCAAGACCATGATGCTTTCTTGCTGGTGATGTCCGTTACCAATTCATGGGCATTGTCAATACCATTGTATGCGCCCAAGTCACCGCCAAAGTATTTGGTAATATAGGTGCCTACTCCTGGAATGATAGCTTGCACCGAGAATGAGTCATTCGCCAAGTTATTTTTGGTATAGATATAGTTGACGATCTCAACTTTGGTAATGGTGCCAGGACATGAACCAGTTATGGCATTGGTATACAAAGGTTGGTTTATGCCATTGCCGTTCTTGGAGTATCTTGCAAAGTTACCGTCAGGTCCATTTGCTCCTACGGCATAAGCAGGAGAGGGAGACCAATCAGTACCACTTTGGACAGCTGTTGTCCAGAAGGTGCATGGCTCGCTTGAAGCATTGGTGCTCAACAATTGGTTTTTTACCGTGATATTATATTCCACCCTGCTTGACTCCGTGGTAGGATTTGGCGTCAATTGGGTTTTGACGATGTCCAAAGGTGGGGCAAAACCAAAATCATGGCCTGAGGTGATGCTGGTGCTGCCACTGTTGCCGTTATTGGCATCTATGTCCACTTTCTGGGTCAAAATGGTGGTAGGGCCCCAACCTGTATATGAAGGATTGCTAGTAACTACTGACTTATCCGCAACAAGTAGAAAATTCCCATCAGGAACACTTGTAAAAGAAAAAGTACCAGAAGGGTTGCTGAACTTGGTGTCCAGCACCCGCTCGTTTGCGTCCTGAATACCGTTGTTGTTGGCATCGTATGCCAATTTAACTGGAATGGAAGTAAAGACAAGTTCATTGCCATCTTTAATGCCGTTACCGGCAATGCCAGTAGAGCCGCCGTTGTCCTGCCATACTATACCGGACAAAGAATTGATGCCAGGCACGAAGGAACATGACTGGCCAGCTATGAAGGGATCGGAAAAGCCAAGGCCAACCGAAGCTTCCCCACAATATTGCACTGCTGAGAAGGTGGAAGGTACGTCCACGGTGATTTTCACAACCGCCGTTGCCGATGCTGGCAATGGATTGTTCAGAACATAGGAAACATCCGTCACCGTATTGGCAGGTGGCTCCGAGGTTTCCCAACTCGACCCATTGTTGGAGGAGTAGAGAATCGTCACACCGACACCAACCGGGAAGGTATTAGAAGAGGCAGCAGAACCCGCTACATAAGTAGTACCGACTGGCACCGTGTTATTGATGACCAAAGGTGCTCCACCGGTAGGGTTTCCAATGGACCTGGTACCCGGATTAACCACCGTAGTAGTTACGGTCGTTTGAGTTCCAGCTGTGGTGGAGCTTGGAACTGTCACATTAACGGTAGTAGTAGTTCCTGTAGAAACCAAGGTTCCAGCAGGCGTACCGTAGTCGCCGTTGTGCTTTTCGTTATCAGAACCCGAAGCTACTTCTTGATAAGGTGTTAGGGCAGAAGCACAAGGCCCGTTCAAAACAGCAAATTCATAGAACACCATGCCTACGGCACCAGTGTTGTCTTCTGGGATACCCTTAAAATGCATTTGGTCGGTGAAATCTATAGTCTGTGTAGCACCTCCATGCAGCTTAATGACGATGAGGCCGCTAACTTTTACCAATCGGAAACAATTGGCATCATAAACACCAGGGTCGCCAACGGGCTGTAACAAGAAGTTGTAGTCCGGCACATAATCGCCATCGTTATCAAAGCCCTTTCGGATGTTGCCAAGGTCGAACCAAACGCCTTCCAAAACGACGTTAGCCCCTGGGTGGCTTGCACTCGTGGGTGTTGTTTGACGCCAGCCCAACTGCTTGTCGGGGAAGGCTGCCAAAAATTCGTTTGGAACTTTAGAAGTAGTATTGGGCCATATCTTATTGGCCATGGCCGAGATTTCAGCCCTGAGTTGAAGCGTCTTGCTAGTATTGGCTTCCAGGGTTGTGCCGCCGTCTTTGGCAGATGCCCAGACGTCATACCTCAACTTGAGGTCGTCCGTTTGGTCGGGCTTGCTGCCGCAAACACGGTTCCCAGCTGCATCAAGCAATGGATAGCTCAATAGCCAATACTGGGTTACACATTGGCCGGGGGCCAATGTGCCAATATAACGAACAGCGTCCTTTTGGCTCCCCTCATGGTGAAAGCTAAAGTCACCCGTGTACGGCCCGCTCGTGACGTGATTGATTGGATACACCCCAGGCTGGCCAAGGGTGAAGTCGCCAATATTGGCAAACACGTCCGTCAAAGGGTTAGTCCCGTCATTGCAAAACCGCACACCGATGTAAACTGCCCGTGGACTTGCACCAGCTGGTGTTTGAATGTTGTGGTCCACGACCAGATTGTGATACTCCAACATCTCAATGCGGAGGTCACCAGTGGGATTACCTGCTCTAAGCAGAACAACGGCCATCAGTAAACCTGTCAATGTGAGTAAGACTCTGTTCATAATCTTGTTATTCAATAGTTTGTTGTAAATATTCAATGCGTGTTGGCTCTAAATCATTTTAGCCAATTATTCTAAAACCTGGCAAACCTGGAACCTTTAATGAGAAGGGAGATGGATGGAGCATACTGCCCAAAGCTGGCATTGCAGGCCAACAGCCCCGGGAGTACGGGGCTATCTAGTAGGTAGGGTGCTATGTTCATCGTTATGTAGTTTTTGTCTATCACGCTTGTTCAGCTACTTTAGTGTGCAATGCTTAACCAGGAAAATGAGGACAGGGAAGTAAAACTAATGGAGGAATCTCGAAGGGAGGAGTTTCGTAAATAGCTTCGTTGCAAACTTTATGCCAAGCCATTTTTGAAAAATCAACTACTGAATGAAGTGCAAAAAAAAGGCTTGGGCACAAACGGCCCAAGCCCAAAACTTGGATTAGCAAGTTATGATGGCTAAAAAATAAAAAACGATTTATGATTGCTTCATTGTTGAATTGCTTCATTGTTATTGCAGTGAGTGCAACAATCCAGCAATCAAACAATTCAGCAATTAATCAACATTATCGTGGAGGTACGAGTTGCCTTCCCGGAACTGTGGCTCAGCCTCGTTCTCCGAAATTGTCCATTTGGAATAGGCAATCTCGTCTGAGCCGGGCACGTCTTCCAAGTTTACGCCCTTGCGCATATACGCTGGTACACTCTCCAACTCATTTACTGCTTGTGGGTTGCTGAGTTTTGGCTTGTTGGCAATGGCTGCCAAGCGTTCCTTCCGGCGGCGCTCGGCTTCTAGTCGGTGCTGGCGTTCCTCTTCCTCCTTGTCACGAGCATTGCGCACATAAGGCTCGTCGTTGGTGAAGCGGCTGTATTTGTTGTACTTCTCAGTCACCTCTGGGAATTCGATGGTATTGCCCGACATCCGGTCTTCGTCTTCACCAAGTGTGCTCAAAAAGTTTTTTTTTGGCGAAAAATCGTCGTCGTCCAAAGAAACCTTCACGGGCCTTGCGTTCGACTCTGGTTTTGCGCCGGGTATTGCCGACTTGCCATTGTTGCGTTCGAAGCCCGTGGCGATAATGGTCACGCTCAACTTATCGCCAAGGTTTTCATCGAAACAGTTGCCCCAAATCAAGTTGGTGCCCGCACCTGCCTCCGACTGCACGAATTCCGTGATTTCAAAAATCTCCTCCATCGTCACCTCTTTTTTGCCAGAGGTAATATTGATGAGGATGTGCTGCGCACCCCTGATGTTGTTCTCTTCGAGCAGCGGTGAGTTCAATGCCTCGTCCACGGCTATCATGGCACGCTTGTCGCCTTCGGCGATGGCTGTACCCATGATGGCTACGCCACTGTTGCGCATGACGGTGTTCACGTCCTCAAAGTCCACGTTCACGTAGCCGGGCACGGTGATGATCTCGGCAATGCCCTTGGCTGCCGTTGTCAAGATATTATCCGCCTGCCCGAACGCCTGCGAGATGGTCAGGTTGCCGTGGATGGCCTTCAGTTTGTCGTTCGATATGACTATAATGGTGTCTACGTACTTTTTGAGTTCTTCCAAACCCTCCAAGCCTTGGTACACCCTTTTGTTGCCTTCAAAAGTAAACGGCAACGTAACGATGCCCACCGTCAGGATGTCCATCTCCTGTGCCGCCCGTGCGATGATGGGCGCAGCGCCAGTGCCGGTGCCGCCTCCCATGCCCGCCGTGATGAAGAGCATCTTGCAATTATTGGTGAGGTAAGTTTTCACCTCATCAATGCTCTCCTCTGCCGACAGCTTGCCGATATTGGGTTTTGAGCCAGCGCCACGTCCTTCGGTGAGGGTAGGGCCAAGTTGGATTTTGGTGGGTACAGGGCTTTGGGCCATGGCCTGCTCATCGGTATTGCAGATGGCGAAGTCCACGCCAACGATGCCCTGCTTGAACATGTGGTTGACTGCGTTGCTGCCACCACCTCCTACACCTATCACCTTAATAATAGGTGCGCTGTTTTTTTCATCGAGAAGTTTGAATATCATAACTGCTAAAATTGAGGAATTAGGAATGAGGGATGAGGGATGAAATGGCCGGGGGAAACATCCCTCATACCTCATCCCTCATATCTGTTTAGAATTCTGCGTCTGGCTCCGTTTGGAACCATTCTTTTGTTTTCTGAAAAATCTTGTTGAAAAGGCCGCCACCATTGTTGCCTTCGGAGGCCATTTCGGCTGCTTCCATTTCCTCCACCGCATGAGAAGCAGCGGATTGGTTGGAAATAGGCTCCTGGTAATGCACCTTGCCTTCTTCCACATCTTGTATGCCTTTCATTAGCAAGCCAATGACAGTGGAGAAAACCGGGCTTTGCAACTGCTCATGATAGCCATGCGCCAAATGCTCAACTGGCGTACCGATGCGGGTGGTCATGCCCGTGTGGTACTCCGCCAGCTTTTCGATGTGGTTCATCAAAGCGCCGCCGCCCGTGAGCACGAGGCCGCCAATGAGCTTGCCTTCGTAGCCGCTCCTGCGGATTTCCCAAATCACGTAATCTAAGACTTCCTCTACCCGTGCCTGAATGATGCGGGCAAGGTTCTTTTCAGAAATCTCTTTATGCTCCCTGCCCTTGAGGCCAGGTATGGTGATGACACGGTTGTCATAAACTTCTTCGGCCATGGCACTGCCAAATTTCACCTTCAGTTTCTCAGCTTGGGTCTGCATCACATTGCAGCCTTCCTTGATGTCCTTGGTGATGACACCGCCACCAAACGGGATGACTGCTGTATGGCGAATGATGCCGTCTTTGAATATGGTAATATCCGTGGTGCCACCGCCGATGTCAACAAGTGCGACGCCCGCTTCTTTTTCCTCATCGGAAAGCACAGCTGCTGCACTGGCAATGGGTTCGAGCATGAGGCTGGCTACCCGCAGGCCTGCTCGCTCCACGCATTTCACGATGTTCTGCGTAGCCGTTATTTGACCAGTGATGATATGGAAATTGGCCTCCAAGCGAACACCGCTCATGCCGATTGGGTCAACGATGCCCTGCTCGTCGTCCACAGTGTACTCTTGCGGTAGCACGTGGAGTATTTTGTCGCCTGGCGGCAAAACGAGCTTGTACATGTCGTTCACCAATCGGTCAATGTCCCGCTGCCCGATTTCTGTGTGGATGTTATCACGGGTCAGCAAGCCCCGATGCTGCAGGCTCTTGATGTGCTGACCAGCAATGCCCACATGAGCCACTCGGAACTCAATGCCAGCCGCTCGTTGGGCCAATGCAATGGCCTCCGAGATAGCCTTTACGGTTTTTTCGATGTTGCTGACAACGCCACGCATGACGCCCTCGCTTTCGACTTTGCCGACTCCGAGAATCTCAAGCCTGCCATGCTCGTTCTTGCGGCCAGCAATAGCGCAGACTTTCGTGGTGCCGATGTCGAGGGCGACCACCAAATCCTGGGAGGAGAAGTTTGGATAATCCATAATCATGATGTTTTAATGGCTCAATAGAATGAACTTGGTTGTGTATAAAATTGGCTTCAAATCAGAAATTGAAAATTGGAAATTGAAAATTATTCCTTCGCAATGCGTAGCTTAATTTCTCAATTTCTAATTTCCCAATTTGATTTTTCCACCGGGTTATCTCCGCTCACAAACTACTTGGTCCCGGTATCGCAAGTCAATCGTCTTGTACTTGCGCCACCCTTCCCGACTGAATCCTTCATCATAAAAGGTTTTCAACTTCTTGAACTTGCCTTCCACATCGGTGTCCCATTTACCAAGTATGATGGACTGGTCGCCAACTTTTGGAACCAGCACAAAGTCGTTGTTGCTCGTGACATGAACCTGCTCGAACATTGCCATCCAAAATGGGTCGGCGAGGATGAAATTCGTCAGGTCGAACAGGTCGTGCATCACATGGTTTTTTTTCGTCAAAAACTCTGGCGTGTGCGGGGGGATGTTTCCAGTAGCCACCAGCGTCCTTGTCGTACAATGCCTTGACCACGGCACCTTTGCACCGTTTTGGTCTAAATAATATTGCACACCCATTTTATCAAAAACCCGAAGGATGGGCACCCGCTGCTCGATATTGATTTTCACCTTACTATCTGCGGTGAGCAACACCTCGGCATTTTTCACAAAAAGGTTTTCTTCCAGTGCCTGTTCAACGAATGCCTCATCAACCGTGAAGGCCGTTTGCTCATCCAATGAGCTGCCAATGGCCTTCTCTACCAGCCGGATGACGTCCATACTGTCTATCAGCAGCGCCCCATCTTCCAGCGGCGTCACTTCCACG
>JANPLH010000231.1:0-13782 GCA_031426435.1 Saprospiraceae bacterium
CTTTCTGGGCGCTGTCGGAACTGCAACTGTTAGACGCCGAGCCGCTTGCCGATTTGAATAACGCAGCAAAACCAGCCCTCGACGAACTGGTGGGCAAGCTGCCAGCCCTTTGTCCAAATCCTTCTGACACCGCTCAGTTCGGCGGCATCGCCCTGCCGAAATGCCTCACCGAACTTGGTGCCGACCAAGCCAGCGTGATTCTGCTCGGCCTGGGAAATCTGTACCAAGCCGCCCCTTCCGACTCCTTGAAAAACTTAATCTTGAACTTTGGTAACCTGCTCCTCCTAGACCAATTCGGTGATGCACAGACGCCGCCCCACCATGCGTTTTTGAGTTGGCAAAACTACTGGCACGCTTGGGGCAATGCGCAGGCATACTCGCTCCTACGTGCCGGGCGCAGCTTGCAGCACCAGCCTTTCATCGAGGCGGGGCTAAACGAGGTACGGCATTTTTATCCCTATATTTTGAAACAGGACTTTTTGCACGAGTTCAAACTGGTGCGCTTGGGCGATAGTTTGACGTTACGGGACGTGAAGCCTTTCCCGCAAATCGCCTACGACATCAGCCCAATGGTACTGGCGGCAACGGAAGCGTTTGCCATTACGGGCGACAAGGCGTTTGCGAAGACTGCCGAAGAATTAGCGGCTTGGTTTTTAGGAAACAACCCCGCCAAGCAAGCCATGTACGACCCCGCTACTGGACGCTGTTTCGATGGCATCGGCTCGGCGACGGAGGTGAACCTAAACGCTGGGGCAGAGTCCACCATTGAGGCGCTGCTGGCATTACAGGCATTGAATTCACATAACGCCACAACCACACAACAGGATTAAAAAAATCGTTGTGCTGTCGTGGCGTCATGTGAGAAAAAGAAAACATAGTGTGATATGGCAACCATTCGATTCGAGCAAGTCACCAAAAGCTACGGCAAAGTCACCGCAGTGGACAATGTGAATTTTGAGGTAAATGAGGGCGAATTTATGGTATTGGTAGGGCCATCCGGCTGCGGCAAATCCACGCTGCTGCGCATGATTGCCGGCTTGGAGGACATCAGTTCCGGCAAGCTCTACATAGATGGGCAAGTGATGAACGACCTACCACCCAAGGACCGGGACATCGCCATCGTATTCCAGAACTACGCCCTGTACCCGCACATGACGGCTTATGAAAACCTCGCTTTTGGCTTGAAAATCAGGGGCTTATCCAAATCGGAAATCCACGAAAAAGTGATGGAAGCCGCCCGCATCCTCGACATCGAGGCGCTGTTGGAACGAAAGCCCAAAGCCATGTCAGGCGGGCAACGCCAGCGGGTAGCGATAGGCAGAGCCATCGTGCGGCAGCCCAAAGTCTTCCTCTTCGACGAGCCGCTGAGCAACCTCGACGCCAAGCTGCGGGGGCAGATGCGCCTCGAAATCGCCCGACTGCACAAACAGCTCAAAACCACGGTCGTCTATGTCACCCACGACCAAGTGGAAGCCATGACTCTTGGTGACCGCATCGCCGTGGTGAACAAGGGGAAAATCCAGCAGATTGACACGCCGCAACAGCTATACGACCACCCAATAAACCGCTTCGTGGCGGGCTTCATCGGTTCGCCGCCCATGAATTTCATCGAAGGAAAAATCGAAAAAACGCAGGCAGGATTGGTGTTTTCTGACAAGTCGAAAATGCTCATCGCCCAACTCAATGACCAGCCTGCACTGGTAGCATACGCTGGACAATACATGGGCATGGGCATCCGCCCGGAGCACCTGCACACCAGCCCTGTCAAGGGCGAGCAGTACTATGCCGCTTTCTCCTCTGAGGTGCAATTGGTGGAGCGGCTGGGGCACGATAGCTTTGCATTTGCCAGCCTTGGCGGGGAGCAGGTCGTTGCCCGATTGATGCCAGAAGAAGGGGTGGAGTTGAATAAAAGCTTTGTGTTTTATGCAGAGGTGGCGAGGATGCACTTTTTTGGACCAGAAAACGGCGAGGTGATATAGCCTATACGCCCTTCAATACCTCCTCCAATATTTCACTCACTGACATCGTAGCCCCACAAATCACCTCATCGGAAGCACCGTAGTAGAGGGTGATTTCGTCGCCGTTTATGATATGGCCGTTGGTGAAAACCACATTGCCAAAGAAGCCTGTCCGCTCATAGTCAGCGGTGGGTTCGAGCAGGGGGTCGTGGGAGCGGGCGAGCACTTTGTATGGGTCATCGAGGTCGAG
Organism: Saprospiraceae bacterium; assembly: GCA_031426435.1. GTDB lineage: Bacteria > Bacteroidota > Bacteroidia > Chitinophagales > Saprospiraceae > UBA6168. The sequence goes on from JANPLH010000231.1 coordinate 2,209, forward strand.
GAGGACGGCACCGAGGCAATAGCGGTGCTGGTGGTCGGCCCCGTGGTAGATTTCGAGCCAACCTTCGGGCGTACGGATGGGGGCGGCCCCTGCACCCACACGGGCACTGTCCCACCAACCTTCACGGGTGCGCAAGATGCATTGGTGCATGCCCCAGTGCAGCAGGTCGTTGGAGGAGGATACCCAGATGAAATTGCCACCCAATCCATTGCCCGAAGGGCGATGCAGGCAGTAATATTTGCCGCCGATCTTTTCCTCGAAGAGGGCGCAATCCTTGTTGGTGGGTGGCAATATCATGCCCTTGCGGGTGAACGTTTGCCAGTCACGGGTCTGCATCAGGCCCACGCCCACGCCGTTCTCGGACACCTGCGTATAGGTGAGCTGATAGACGCCGTCCATGAGGCTCACCCGGCAATCCTCTATGCCAAAGGTCTCGAGCGGGCCTTTTCCAAAAATTTTGGTCGGGAAATTTTCTGGTTCGTAAAACTGTACCCCGTCGTCGCTGCAAAGCAGGCGAAGGTGCGACAAGGTGGAAAGATAGGTCGAGTCATTGTAGCCGACGAGGCGGGGGTCGCTCCTGCGCAGTTGCGGGTCTTTTTCGTCAAATTCGAGTATTCTCACGCCGCCGTCCTCTTGCATAATTGGGAACGACACCTTTCCTGCCGACTGTATGGGGCGCTCGGCCACCCGTACCACCAACCAGGTCTTGCCGTCAAAGCGAAAAACGCCTGGGTTCAGCACGCATTCCACCACCCAATCCGGCTGGCTGGGTATGATGTCTTTCGTCGTAAGAATAGGGTTTCTTTCAAAACGCTTGACCATGGAACGGAAAACAGCGGAGGTTCTTAAGTTTCACACGACGCCACAACGACACGACGAATTCTTTTTTCACGTCGTGCCGTTGTGCCGTTGTGTGAGGATTAAGATAAAGCGTCGTGGCTTCGTGTGAGCTTCAACATCACTGTTTGTTGAACTTCACCGAACCGAGGTTCTTCCCGCCCAACACGAAGTTGAGGGAGTAAATCCCGGTTGCATAGTTGCCCACGTTAAGCAATATCTGGCCAGTGGCCACGTCGCCTTGGCTCAAACGGAGGTCGTCCACCTGGCGGCCCTGTGCATCGAAGACCCGCAGTTGCAGCGACTCACCAACGGGAAGGTCGTGCTTCACCGTCAGCAATTCGCTTGCCGGGTTCGGGAACACCTGCTGGATATAGGCATCCACCAACGAAGGCTCGTTTGTGCCAGTGATTGAGCCAGATTGGTAGAGGGTAGTGGCTTCGTCTGCGGTTAGCGCCCGGTTGTAAATCTTCACGTTGTCCAACGCTCCGATGAAATACTGCCCTCCCTCGATGGGGTTGTTGCCGAAGGCAAGCGGACGTGCAGTCGTGTTCAGTTTGCCGTTGGCGGGTTTGGTGTTTGCCAATTGGCCATCCTTGTAAATGATGTCGTTTGTGCCATCGTGTACCATCGTAACATAAGACCAAACGCCAATCACCAGTTCGTTGCCGTCGCCACTGTCCATGTCGGAAATGAAGTTCGGGAACTGGATGTTGTTGCTGTTGGTCGTCCAAACAGGTTTGCGGTGCTGTGGCAGTGAAATCTTGAAGCGCTGGTCCCAATGACCGAAGTCAATCACGTATGATTCGGCGTCCTGCGTATTGGTGCCATCCACCCGAATCCAGAAGCTGACCGTGGTATAGTCGGAAAGCAGTTGAACGGCATTGGGTGCCAACACGCTGTCCTGTTGCCCATCGAACTTAATGGCCTGGCCACCGCCGCTTGGGTGCGTCACGTTTTCAAAGGTTGGATTGCCACCGATGGCACCGTGGTTTTGGTAGGGTGTGGCGTCGTTGGCGTTGCCATCAAAAGGATAGTGCGCCACCAAACCCGGTTCGCCCGTGTTTAGCGGTTGGGTGGTTTCGATGGTCAATTCTGCTTTGGCGGACTCATTGCCAGTGAGGTCGAAAGCGGCCACTTCAAAGCTGTATGCCGTTTCCGGTTCCAGGCCCGTGACCAAAGACGTTAGTGAGTTGGCGGACAAGCTGTCGAAGTAAACGCCATCCACCCAAACGATATAGCCCGCTACTTGGGTGTCGTCCGTTGAAGCATCCCAACTCAGCAGCACGGAGATAAAGCCAGCTTGGCCTTGCAGGTTAGCGGGTACGGTGGGTGGCGTAGTATCGGGCGTTTGATCGGGCCCGGTCGTTACGTTGAGGGAAGTCGGCAGGGACTCGTTGCCCTCGGCATCCACTGCCGTTACGGCAAAACCGTAAAGCGTGAGCGGCGTCAATGCTGGAAAATAAAGGGAGGTGCCAGTGGTGGTAGCGACCAAAACGCCATCCTGCCAAACGTTGTAGGCCGTCACGCCTACGTTATCGGTAGCAGGCAGCCATTCCAGCAGTACGTTGTTGAAGGTCACGGTAGCCGATAGGTTCAGCGGAGCGTTGGGCGCTTCCGTGTCTGAGCTAATGGGGGCCTGCGACTGGGCGGTATAGAGCGCTCCAATTTGTGTAGCATTCAGTGCAACGTTGTAAATCTGTACCTCATCAAGGTCGCCGTCGAACCAGTTACCGCCATCAATCGGATTGTAGCCGATACCGAGCGGATAGGTGGTATTATCGAGGGCACCGACCACATCCTTTTCGGCCACTTGAGTGCCGTTGAAATAAATCCTATCCTTGGTGCCGTCGTGTACCATCACCACGTGCGTCCAGGTGTCGAGGGGCAGTTCGTTGCCATTGCCCGAGTCCATGTCGGAGATGCCGTTGGCATGGTTGGTCGTCCACACGGGCTTGCCGTGGCTCGGCATCGAGATTTTCCAGCGCTCCTGCCAGCCGCCGAATGACAGCAGGAAGACCTCGCCATTGCCGGGGTAGCTGTTGGGATTCACCCAAAAACTGACGGTCGTGTTGGGCGAGTTGAGCTGCGGAGAATTGGCAGCCGTTACTTCCGTTGCGCCATCGAACCCTGCGGCTTTGTTGGCTTTGCCAAAACGGTCTTTCGCAAAATGGGCGGGGGAGGCATGGTTGCTGTAAGCCGTTTCATCCAAGCTGTTTCCGCTGAAAGCATAATGCGCCACAAGGCTGCCGGTCACGGTAGGCGCAGGGTTTTGCGCAGCATACAAAGCTGCGATTTGGGTGGCATTCAGTGCCACGTTGTAAACTTGGATGTCGTCGAGTGCCCCGTCGAAGAAGCTGGCCCCGTCAATGGGGTCGAAGCCGATGCCGAATGGATACTTCGTTTTGTCCAAAGCGCCCGTCACGTTCTTCTCATTGATTTGAACGCCGTTGAAATAGATGATGTCCTTCGTGCCGTCGTGCACCATGACCACATGGGTCCAAGCACCGATGGTCAGCGGCGTACCGGAGTCCATGTCGCTGCAACATGCGCCACCAGAGTGGGTAGTGAAAACGGGCTTGCCATGACCCGGCAATGAGATTTTCCAGCGCTCCTGCCAACCACCGTTTGAAAGGATGAATACCTCGCCAGAACCGGGGAAGCTGTTCGGTTTTACCCAAAAACTGATGGTCGTATAATCGGATTGCAGGGCAATGGAATTGTCGGCCACCGCACCGCCTTCGAGGGCATTGCCGCCCCAGCCGTGGCGGTTGGCTACGGCAATGGCGTCGTCCATTAGTTCGGCATGGTTGCCAAACTGGGTGTTGTCCACACCGTTGCCATTGAGTTTGTACTCCGCAACGAGGTTCGTGACTGTACCGGGGAACGTGGATTGCGAAGCATACAAAGCCGAAATATCGCCAGCCGAAAGGGCGTAGTTATAGATTTCGACTTCGTCGAGTGCGCCATCGAACCAGCCGCCGCCGTCAATCGGGTTGTAGCCGATGCCGAGGGGGTGCGTAGTGGCGTCGAGTGCGCCCGATACGTTCTTTTCGTTGACTTGGACTCCGTTGAAATAAATGATGTCCTTGGTTCCATTATGGGTCATCACCACATGCGTCCAAGCACCAATGGTCAGTGGCGTGCCGGAGTCCATATCGCTGCAACATGCGCCGCCAGAGTGGGTGGTGAAAACGGGCTTGCCGTGACCCGGCATCGAGATTTTCCAACGCTCCTGCCAGCCGCCGTGCGAGAGGATATAGACCTCGCCGGAGCCGGGGAAGCTGTTTGGTTTCACCCAAAAACTGATGGTCGTGTTGGCGGAATTGAGCTGTGCACCGTTGCTGGCAGTCACCTCGGTTGAGGTTCCATTGAACTGCATGGCGCTGTTGCCGTAGCCAAAACGGTCGGTCGTGGAAGCGCCGTCCTTCATGCTGGCATGGTTGGCGAAGCTGGTGCCGTCGACGCTGTTGCCGTTAAACGAGTAGGAGGCCACTTTGCCGTCTGGCACCGATGGGGCGGTGTTCTGCACATTGTACAGTAATGCGATTTGCACCGCCGACAAGGCATTGTCAAATATCGCCACTTCGTCGAGTGCGCCGTTGAACCAGCCGTTGTTTTCAATGGGGTTCCAGCCAATGCCGAGGGGGTGCGTGGTGGCGTCGAGTGCGCCCGTCACGTTCTTCTCGTTGACCTGGACACCATTGAAGTAGATGCGGTCCTTCGTGCCGTCATGCACCATGACCACGTGCGTCCAGGTGTTGAGCGCCAGCGGGGTGCCGGAGTCCATGTCGCTGCAACAAGCGCCGCCAGCATGGGTGGTGAAAACGGGCTTGCCGTGGCCCGGCAGCGAGATTTTCCAACGCTCCTGCCAGCCGCCGAAAGACAGCAGATAGACTTCGCCCTGGGCGGGAAAGGCCGAGGGGTTCACCCAAAAGCTGATGGTGGTATTCGCCGAGTTGAGCGCAGCGTTGTTCGGAGCCGTGACAGACCCTTGTACCCCATCGAAGTACATGGCGCTATTCGACCATCCGAAACGGTCTTGGACATACCATGCACCGTTGACCGAGGCATGGTTGGCAAAGGTGGAAACGTCCTTTGCATTGCCCGTGAAGCTGTAATAAGCCACGGGCGTTTGTGCCTGCAAGCCAACTGCCATGAATAGGCAGCCGAATAGCAGTGAAAATAAAGGTAAATGCAGTTTCATTGTATTAATATTTTGATGAAAAACTGGTTGTGGATTTTTGTCTCACACGACGGCACGACGGCACGACGTTTTGATTTTTCGTTGTGACGTTGCGGCGTCGTGTGAGCTAATTTTTTATACTAAAGTTTCAAAAAACGGCTTGTCAAAACACCTTTTTTTCCAACTCCATGTACGACGTAAATACCTGATTCCCAATCGCTTGTATTCAATTCCATCACTTCGCAAACATCGCATTCCTGCTCGAAAACCAACTGCTTGGCAAGGTTGAAGACCTGTAGCCTTTCTATCGGTATGGACGATGCGATTTGCAGCCGCCCACTTGCCGGATTGGGATAAATCAGCAGCACATTTCCCTTCGGAATAGAGGCTTCGCCAACGGCAGTAGCATCCTGTTCGTAAAGCGTTTGCACCTCCTCCGGCACCAGGGCGTAGTCGTATATTTTGACTTCGTCAATCAGCCCTTTGAAGTTGTAACCCGTTTCGCCGGGCAGCATTTGGGCCATGAGAAAAGGGGTTGGTGTCGTGCGGATTTTACCATCCAACACCCGATAACTGTGCAGTTCGCCGTTGAAATAGATTGCCATGAACCCGTCTGTGTAGGTGACGGCGACGTGGTAAAAACTGTCCAATTTCAAAGGGAAAAGTGCATCCAAATCACCAACGGAGCTGAGGGTGTTCACCGTCCAGCGGAGGCGCTTGTCGGGGGTGATGGACAGCTTCCAGCGGTTTTGCCAACTGCCGTGCGAGAGGATGAACGTCTCCTTTTCTGGCAGAGCACCGGGCCGAAACCAGCAGCTCACCGTGATGCCGTCCTGAAAATTGAGCAGGGTGTTGTTGCCAACGGAGATGTTTTGGGAACCCCCGTTGAAAAAATAGGCGCTTTGCGGAGTACCGAAAAGGTCGTCAGTGAGGAATGCGCCATTAGCTTGCCCGTGCAGGTTATTGCCGCTCACGTCGTTGGCGTTGCCGCTGAACGGGTAGTCGGCGATGAGGTTACCACTGCTCGGAGCAAAGGTTTTTACCAAAATGTTCGTCGTCGCCTCGGCGCTCAGGCCTTGGTCGTCGGTGACCTTTAAGGTAATTTGATAGATGCCCTCCGAAGCGGGTGCCGTCCATTGCACCGATGCACCTGTCCCGACGATGTTGCCCCCTGTAACTGTCCATTCATAGGTCAATGGGTCGAGGTCGGGGTCGTTGGCGAGGCTGGCGAGTTGCACTGTGCCATTGGGAGCGGTATAAGGCACATCTTTCTGAATATCAATGATTTGCGGAGCATCGTTGATTTCCAAAACAATGGGAAGTTGCAAGTTGGCGGTGTCGCTATTGCCCTGTGGGTCGCTCACGATGCACTGGATTTGCACCTCGCCGGGGGTGCTTGGTGCGGTGAAATTGACCTGCCCTCCCGTGCCGGAAACTGTGCCGCTTGTGGTGCTCCATTGGTAGGTAAATTGGTCGGAATCGGCATCAGAAACTGTGGCGTACAAGGTGGTCGTCGCACCGATTTCGAGCGGGCTGTCGGCAGCGGCCAGCGCCTTGAAGCGGGGTGGCCAAGTGAAGGGATGTGCGCTCTGGCGGTAATCCACCACCACGCCGTTTACCCGCATTTTGTTTTTGTCAAAACTGACGGCTCCACCTGCCGGGCAGACCGTCACCAAAATCGCCTCGTTGGCGGGGATGGTGAGGTAAACGTTACCGCTCACGTTTTGCTGAATAAAGCTTTCGGAAAGCGCCTCGTAGAGGTCTGCCGGGTCGTTCCCAACATCAAACTGTATCGTTTTTGGGGTGGCGTAGGAATTGTAAAAAAGGTAGGTAGGAAAGGCATCTTCCCGGTAAAAATCTGTTGCCAAAACATTGATTTTCAATATTTTATCAACGCCTGTCTTTTCCGCCAAAGCGCCGAGGTAGCCAATGGAAGAGGTGCCATAAACGGCAAGGTTAGTGGCTGCCCAGCCGCCGTTCACTGCATCGCCAGTGGCAAAGGGCGATAAGCCCTGATAGACTTGCCGAAGTGCTTCGTAACCTACCGCCCGGTCGGGGTCGTTGGCGGATGACCAGGCAGCGCCGTCCTGCAAATTGGCAGGTAAAAAATTGGAGAAAAATAGCCGGTTGGCGTTCGCCAAATTGAGCGTCCATTTGCCGATGGCACGGGCAAAGCGCTTGTCGTAGCGCACCATTGGCACGAGTGCCGCCGCTTGTTGCACGCCGTTCATTTGGAAAGCATAGTCGTTCCCGGCATCGTTGGCCTCGCCCACCAGCCCCGATACGCTCAGCCCACCCCAGTTGCCCACGATGGTGCCCCAATTGCGCAGCTCGCCCTTGTCGAAAGACCAGTTGACCATCTTTTCCACGTCGTAATCTGTGCCGAGTTCGGCGTTCATCCTTGCCGCCGTTAAGGTGCCGTAGGGCAGTTGCAGCTCGTAGGAAGGGTTTGATTGCCAGTCGTTTAGGAACTCAATGGACCATTCCGCCGCCTTCAGGTAGTCGGGGTTGCCCGTTTTTTTCCAGGCATTGTAAAGCAGCCAAGCAAAGGCGCCTGCGGCTTCCGGTTCCTTCACCCCATTGGCATTGGGTTCCATTGTTTTGAACTTCCAGGCTCGGTAATTCATGTAGGCAGGCTGCCAGGGAGCGTCGTTGCCGCCCATTGCCCGCACGGCCTCTGCCATTTTGTCGGCGATGGTCGTGAACTGCCAATCTGCTTCGCCACCTAGGTCGGGGCGCAGGTCGTAGAGTTGGTAGAAATAGACGTTGGGCATCATGTCGTACCACCAGTCCTGCCCACTGCTCGCTCCGGCGTTGTTGAGGTAGAGGTTTTCCCCGTTGGCTTTGTTGAAAAAATCTTGCGACATCAGCAGCCAGTCCCTGCCGAATTGGTCGCTTTTGTCAATGCCCATCAGCGTTGCGCCCACCAGTGATGGCAGCACATTAATGGCTTCGTTGCCGAAGGGCGAGTTCGTGCCGACGTAGGTGTGCAGTCGAAAACTTTGATTTTGAGGGTAGTTGACCCCGGCTGGATTGATGCCGACGAGCGGCAGGTATTGCCCTGTTTGCTGCAAATCATAGACGAATGCGTCGAACTTAATGGCTGCCTGTTTCCAATCCCGCATATCGTAGGGTGCGGGCTGGTTGGGCATCATTTCCACCCGTGGCACAGCAATTTGGCCGGGCTGCGCCCATGCTATTTGGGTGAAAAAAAGGAGGATATAGAATGTTGTTTTTTGTCGCATGAAGCTTGCCGGTATTGGGATGGTGCTTGGCAAATATCAGCAACAAAAAGGGGTGCGAATGATGCAATAAGGTGCATTGGTGGTATAATAAAGAAACCTTCAATACCCCGCATTCTGCACCAACTTTGGGTTCAAGTCAATCTCAGTTTGTGGCAATGGAAAAACCTCGTGCTTGCCCGCCTGAAAGCCCGGCAGCACATCGGCAGCGATGCCCCAACGCACGAGGTCGAAGAAACGGTGCAGTTCGAAGCCCAGTTCCACCTGCCGCTCATGGCGGATGGCTTGGCGCATTTCCGATTGGTCGGTGGTGGTGATGGCCGGGAGTGCGGTAGTTGGGTCATCGGCTTGGGCACGGGCACGGGCACGGGCCTGCTCCAGCGGCACCTGCGCATCGGCGGTCCGACCGAGTTCGTTGAGGGCCTCGGCCTCCCAGAGCAGCACCTCGGCATAGCGGATGGCAGTGTAATTGATGTCGCCGTCGCTGGGTTGCGTGATGGCAGAAGTGTCCTGCAAATACTTGCGGGGGCTGTAACGGGTGGAGGAGTACGAGTTCTTGTAAATCGCCCCGAAGTACTCCTCGTCCTTGCTGGCCACGGTGAATTTGCGACGAGGGTCGCCCGGCTCGAAAGCGTTCACGTACTCCTCCGTCACCTCGGCGAAGCCGTAGCCTAGCAGCTTTTTCGACAGCCACCATTGGTTGATGAAATTGCCGACGCCCAGTTCGAGGTTGGCATGTTGTATTTCCCAGACGCTCTCGGCGTTGTTTTGGGTTTCTTTCCTGAAATTGTCCTGGTAATCGGGCATGAGGTCATAAACGCCCAATGCCTTCACCTTGGCCGTGTACTCCACCACTTTGCTCCAGTTTTCTTCATACAAAAAAATCTTGGCAGCAAGGGCGTAGGCGGCCCCCTTCGTCGCACGTCCCGTCTCGGAGGCAGGTTGCGTTTCGGGCAAGAATTGCGCAGCAAGCTCACAGTCTGCCGCAATTTGGGCAAAGATTTCCGCCTTAGGGGTACGCACCACTTTCAGTTGGTCGGGCGGCGCAACGGTGGTGAACAGCGGCACGTCACCAAAGACCTGCACCAACAAAAAATAGTAGTACGAGCGGAGGAACAGCGCCTCGCCCGTTATTTCGTCACGGCTGGCTTCGTCCATGTCCACCTTCGGCAGGTTGTCGAGCACGAGGTTGCACTGCGTGATGCCGTCGTATTGCAGCTTCCAAAAATCATTGAACTCCTCCGTGCGGGGCGTGTAGGTGAAGGCGTCCATTTCCACCAAGCCGGGGCGGGAGCCGTCGCCGCCCGTAATGGCGGCATCGGCGGTGATTTCCGCAAAAGCCCAATAGAAATTGCCGTTGTCATTGTTGAACATCAAGGGTCGGTAAGCGGCGTTAAGCGCCTGCACGGCGTCTTCCGCCGACTGGAAATAAGACCCCGCATCGAGCGTGGCGATTGGCTCCTTGTCGAGAATGCCTTGGCAGGAGGTGAAGGCTAAAATGGCGAAGAAAAAAAGCTGGTAGGGTGGTTTCATTTTCCGGATTTTGATGGAAGCTGGTTGGAATTTGACTTTGGCAAAAGTGGGTAAAGTAGGGCTGAGAAAAAGGTACTTTGGTGCGAGAAGGTGGTACTTTGGTGAAAAATAGCAGCGCCATTGGCTTATTCAATCAACCGGATTCCCTCTCGGTTTCTCGCCATGTTTTCTTTCATATTCCCGAATGTATTCTGTCTCGATGCGCCTTGCTTCCATCTTCCCTGGTATGTTGCGGAGCAGGATTCTCGCAAAAAACCGAAGCCATTTATCAATTCTGTTCAAATGGTTCACTTGTTCCCGCATCCGGCTTGACGTGCCGTTTTTGCCAATGGGTTTGCAACTGATGCCGTACTTGAATACATCATCGTCCACCCTGTCAATTATCTCATAAAGATGGTGCGGTTCATCGTTTTTGTAGGAATTCTTGTGTGCCATACATCATGCTTTCCAGCCTTCGGCATTGCTATGGGTTTCGTAATTAAAGATAGGAAAGTAATTAAACTCCTTGCCTGTTTTTAGCTGGTAAGCATCGTCGGCGAGACTGAGCAGGTGTTCAAAATCAATATCGGCAGGCAATTCGGATGGGTTGTTCAATATTTGTTCGTAGTATGTTTTTCCCTCCGCAACGACTGCACACCGGACGTACAGAAAATCGTCCACGGAAAGGTAGCCGTCATCTTGTTTGCTCAAATAACCGTTGGCATGTGCCCTTGTGTCCAATTGGTAGAGTTTCTCAGACAGCTTGTCTTGAAACAAATAAATACTGGACATCGGCATTTTCGAGAGTGCCCTCACGGCAGGTGCGATGATGTCTTTGCGGTTTTTCTTTGACCAATCAAACAGCTCAATGATTTGCCAAAACTGTTCATCCGACAGCAAGCCCTCGCCATGTTTTTGCTCCTCCACCCTGATTTCAACCTGGGCTGATTTTCCAAATTTGTCCTTTAAATCCTGAAAGAATTGAGGACTTATGTCGTTGATATTGACTTTTAAGACGGTGGTCATGGATGGTTGATTTTATGCAAAAATACGAAAAAGCGGAGGAATGCCAAAAGTTTGACAATTCAATTGGGTTGTCAGCGGTCTTTAAAAAAGGAGTTGGCATCAAGTGTGCCGAGCAGGTCTTTGTCGAGAATGCCCTATCAGGAGGCGAGAGTGAGGATGACGAGGAAAGGGAGGTGAAAGGTTGATTTCATGATTTAATTTTAAAAGACTGGATGCTTTTGGGAAGTTACTATTCCATTATTCGTCAAATAACTTAAGCTGAACTCCGAACTCCATAAAATCATTTACTTCGAGAAACGATTTACCCAATTTATTTAAGCCAATAAATAATCTGTAGTAATGAATTTCTCCCGTTCCGTCTTCCAGATGCCTTATTTTATCCCATCTTGCTCTATGTTCATAAAAATCTTCTCTCGTTCCGACGTAAGTTTTTTCCTCTGAATCCCAGATGCCATATTCAGCAATAAATTCGTCTTGTTCTTGCTCTTCATAATATTCTTCGTCTATTGAAAATTCAGCCCAAGGAAATAAAATCTTCAAATCAAGTATGCCCTTAAAGCCATAATATCCTGTTTCGCTGATAAGTAAATCTGTTCCATTAGTTGCCTTTAAAATACTTAATTTTGTTTTCCCACTAGTTTTATTAATCCATCGCTCCATTTCTAAGAAACTGTTTTAAAACCCCTTCATGAGTAGAAAGTGTGCTCAAAACGAAATTAGGTTTGAGGTCTCGAATCTTAAACCACGACGTTATGAGCACACAGCAAAAGA
>JANPLH010000232.1:0-5849 GCA_031426435.1 Saprospiraceae bacterium
AGCTCGCCAGGAGCAGCCAGAGTACCCTAAGCATGATGAAAAACCCTGCTAACCTATGCACCCTGAAGCCAAACCAAAGGTTGATAGCTGCCACCAGCAAGCCTAATACCGTGTCCACTGCACCGAGGACTGGGCTTTTCAGGCCAAAATAGACGAGTGAAAACATGGCAAAGAGTACCCAACCAATGGCCTCCAACCAGATGAAAGCAGTTCGGCCTTTGGAGGTCTTTGGTAGGTTAGCGACGATGTACAACGCCCATGCCGAGGTAATGTTGAGGAATAGCCATACCGGTGCAAACAACCAGTCCGGTGGAGCAGCTCTTGGCTGGTTGAAATTATTGTAAAATGCCGCCTCCCCGTAGATGCCAGCAGGGATGGCACTGACCAGATTTGCTGCAAGCAGCACCAACATAGCGTGCCACCATTTGAATTTTTTTTGCTCCATGATGAACTGTTTTAGTTTTTAAATAGTAAAACATCGAAAACGATGCGATATAAAAACATAAACGTTTTATTTGTTCATGGATAGTGAAAGAATTTTTCTACTCATTTTATAAAATATTGATAACCAATATTTTGAGTGAAAAATATTTTACGGAAACATTTTAAAATAAAAACGGTTTCATTTTAAATTGAAATCAGTTGAATCTATATTTGGAACCCAATTCCTCAGTATGACGTCTTACCTGCCACTTATCGAAAAATGGGAAACCTACCTCCAGGAAGGGGGCACTGAGTCTTTGGAGCATTTTGCCGTTTGGCTGCTCCAGCACAAAAGAGGCGAGCGGCAAACTGGAGATTCGCTCAACGACCCGGCCTTGCAAGCTTATTTCGACCAGAACGCCAATGAAAGTTTTGGCTACCTGGCCTCTGAGGCGGCTTTCCTGATTGGACGCCTCTTCAAGTACCTTCGGCACTATACCCGCCCCATTTTGCTCGCAGCCGGGCTGTCCAGTCAAGACGAGTTTGGCATTCTCGCTCATGCCGATTTAGTAGGCGAGTGTACCAAGAAGTCTGCCATTGAGGACAACTTGATGGACACCACGACGGGCATTGACGCCATTCGGCGCTTGGTGACAAAGGGGCTGCTCCAAGAGAAAGTCAACGAAAACGACCGTCGAGAGCGCCTGATTTCCATCACTCCAGCCGGCAAAGCGGTGCTGTTACAGCTATTCCAGGGCTTTGCTGGCATCCAAGACGTACTTGCCGACCTGAGCGGCGAGGAGCGACAGCAATTGGTGATATTCTTGAAAAGCCTTGATGGATTTCATGGCAAGTTGTACCAGAAGGCTTTGGGGAAATGATCAATTCATGCGCTAAATAGCAGGTCGAATCGGCACCCAAATATCTTCCTCCGACTCCGGGCTGCCCTGTTTGTACCTCCCACCGAGCAACTCAAAATGTGGCCTTTCGTCCAGCAGGTAGCCCGATTGCGGCAGCCAAACGGCATAGATGTATTGGAAAATGGCGGTGTCCATGCCCCGGTGTGGAAAGACGGCGTATATCCCGCCCGGCAACTCGAAGCGCTCCATTCCCGCTGGGATGTTTTCAAAATCGGCAACCTCCACGGCGGCCCATTTCACGAACTCTATTTGCGGAGCGAACCGCTCGAAATACCCGGTGGGATAGACTTGCAGCGAGTACAAATCGGTGCCGACGGCGTTCTGCACCGCTTGGCGATGGGGCATGAAGCTACCCCAAAGTTGGCCCGTCAGGTTGTTGGTGTGGGACATAGTGAGGTGCTTGCCGACGAGTTTTTTCTCGGTCAGGGTGGTAATTGTCGGTTGCATGGTTTGGATTTAGGCCGCAAAATAAAAATGCCCGCCGTAGTGGCGGGCATCACAATCAAGTGATTTCTACTTACATTCCTTGTTCATCCGCGCTCGGCCCATAGCTGGCGGGTATCGGTATATTGAGCAGGCGCAAATAGACGCCGAGCTGTGCCCGGTGGTGGATGATCTGGCTGATGGCCATGCGCACAACGCCCCAGCGGTCGGCGTCCCAGAGCATCATTTCGCCGTGGCGAAGCACCCAGCGCTCGCCGAAGCGGGCAGTGTTTTCCTCGATGAGCGGGGTTTTGGCTTCCAAAAGGCTTTTCTCAAAAATCTCCAACACCTCGTTGGCGCTGCCCACTTTCTTTGGTTCCCAACTGCTGACGGCGAAGTCAATCTCGTCCACATTGAAGGCCATCGTAATCCAGGTGGGCAGTTCGGCGATGTGCGTGGCCAGTGGCCCCATTTTCATGCTTTTTTCGTGGGGCGCCCAATCGAGTTTGTCAGTGGGGATCCGAGAGAGCATTTTTCGGGTGATGAGAGCCTCTTCTTCTAACTCCCTGATAAACAACGAGATAATAGTCATGATGATTTAAGTTTTGATGAATAATGTGGCAAAGATGGGGTGGGGCGCTGACAGCTGTGTGTCAGTGGCGTAAACGGATTTTGAAGTTTTTTTGAAAAATAAAAAGTAGCGGAAAACTACTTGAATGGGAAGAAGCCGACCCCCACCTGCAACAAGGTCAGGCCATGACTACCTATCCGCCTGTTTCCAAAAAAGTCTTTACCGCCCCGGTAAGAAGTGGACACTTGCAGCGAGACCCTTGGCGTTGGTGCATAGTCAACGTGAAGAAATTCATGGTTTACCCTCATTCAATGCTTTTTCAATCCGACGCTCTGGCACTATCCATGCCACCGCCACCAAACCAAACAATAAGAAGGAAATTCCCGGCATCAAAAACGCAATCGGGATGGCAGCGAGGTAGGCAATCTGCGAGAGAATGCCTTTTAGCCTTGAATTTTCGAGGGCTGTCCGCAGTTTTTCGTTGTGGTCATGGCTTTTCATGATGCGGGTTTGCAAAAAGTAGTAAGCCAATGCGTTCATTTCCAACACCACGGCATAGACCACCACGGTATTTGTCTCGAAATGGTTTTCGCCCATCCAAGCGGTGGAAAAAGGTAACAGCGACAAGCAGAAGAGCAGTAGCATATTGCTCCAAATAATGCTGGAGTTCACCTGTTGGACGGTGTGCAGCAGGTGGTGGTGGTTGCCCCAATAAATGCCCACGTAGATAAAGCTCAGGATATAGCTGAACAGCACGGGCCATAGCTTGAACAATTCGCCCCATTCTGAGCTGTGCGGCACCTTTATTTCCAAAACCATAATGGTGATGATTATGGCGAGCACGCCGTCGCTAAATGCTTCGAGCCGGTTCTTTTCCATGTGAGATGTTTTGGCAAAGAAAAGTGTTTTTGCCCAACCGGTAGCATGGCGTTTACGCCGTCCAGTCAGCGCCCTTTAGGGCGGGCCAACATCGCCCTAAGGGGCGCTGGCAGGACGGCCTAAACGCCATGCTACCCGCCCCGTCGCAATTGGTGCTCCACCACCTCCAATTCCTTCAAATAATCGTTCAACGACATATGCGCTTTGATGCGGAACGGCTCCAAACTCAGTCGCAGTGACTGTATGCGGCTGGTGCGGAAGTCCCGGTACTCCTTCCGCAAGTGGCACCAGGCGATGAGGTGCCAGTTGAGGGAATAGAACGTGAGGCCGATGGGTTCCACCTCACGGGCACTGCTTTCCTCGTTGATATTGGTGTATTCAATGCGCAGGATGCGATGGTCAATGATGGCCTTTTGGATGGTCGTCAGGTAATCGGTGCTGGGCAATAGATGGGCATAGTCGTCGGGGATGTAGTGGGCGACCTGCTCCTGAATCTGCTCCAAATTCCGGCGCTGCGTGTTGCCCAGCACCTGTTTTATCTTTGAAATGGCCGTTCCATAATGCTGTTGGATGCTCCTGTCGGCGAAGCGCACCACCAGTGGCTCGATGAGTGCCAATGCATTAGCTTCCTCCGCAGTCAGCGAAACGGGTGGCAGGAAGTACCCGCCCACGATATGGTAACCCCGCCCCGCCTCAAAGCCCACTGGCACGCCGATTTCGTTCATCGCCCGCAAGTCACGGAACACGGTGCGGACGCTCCTCCCAAAATGCTCGGCCAGCTCCTCGGCGGTCTGGTATTTTTTGTTTTGCAAATGTGCAACGATGCCCATGAGGCGGTCGGTTCGGTTCATGCGAATTAGATTTTGGAAGGTTTTAGGTTTCAATTTTAAAGGAAGGGAGTGCCTTGACTGAATATGAGTTTTACTTCAAATAAATCTGGCAAAAATGATTTAAGCAGATATCCCCCTGAAACATGAAACTAGGAACCTGGAACCCATTAATTACAGCCCCGGCACAAAGAAATCCCGGTAATCCAGCCCAGCGCTTTTGATGACCTCAAAAACATAGTTCGACTGCTCCATTTTCTCCTTCGGAACAAGGCCGCTGAGGCTGAACTTGCAGCCCTTGGCCTTCGCCATTTTCAGCACCTCCAAGGAGGGGTGCCGGGCCAGGTTGTCAATTTCGATGGCGATGTTTTTTTGCTTCACAAGGTCGAGTAGGGTAGGGGCGGTTTGAGCATTCAACACCTTACCCTTGTCCGACCAGACGTTGACCATGCTCTGGACGGACAGCAGCGCCTTCGCCGATTTCAAATCCGTGCTTTCGCCAATGAAATAATCGGCCATCGAATTGCCCTGTGTTCCCATGTTTTTGGCTGTCACCCGGATGCCCGTGAAAAGCGGCAGCCCGCTTGCTGCTCCCAGTTGATTGGCCTTTTTTGGGCTTTTTACAAATGCAGCATTGATGCCCGTCGCCCGCACATAGTCGGTCAGTTCCAGCGCCGTCAGGTTAGCTGGTGGGTTCAGGTCAATGAACGGATAGTTGCGGCCCTGCATGGCCATCAGCGTATCGTGCCAGACGCCGAAGTCGGGGGCAACGAGGCCGGAACTGGCATCGTCGGGTAGGCGGCGCACCCGGAAACTTCGGTACTGCGCCCTGCTGTGGTCGTCGTGGCCTTGCAGGCAGAACGTGCCCTTCGAGAGCCGCCGCAGTTTGTGGAACGTGCGCTCCGGCTGCCGATAGTCCACCGTCTGGAGGCCGTTCACCCAGACCTGAACCCGGTCGTTCTCCACCCTTGCCCGCACCGTCATCCATTCATCATCTTTTGAAAAGGTCTTGTAAACATTGCGGTAGCCATAGAGACTACCCATCTTTTTCAGTTCGATGTAGGTGCCCTCGCCGATGTGCGAGTTGTTCACCTGAATTTCGATGCCCGTGCTTGGCCAGCCTTCTGCTTGAAAATTGGTATGGAAATAAATGCCCGAATTGGCCAACTTGAAGGTGCGCACCAGCACTTCCAGCTCGAAGTTTCGGAAACCGTCTCCCAGGTGTTCGCCTTCGTAAAACAGGTGCGAGCGCTTGCCCACCATCTTCAGCAGCCCGTCCTCCACCGTCCAGGTGCTGGTGTTTTCATTGGCTCGCCAGCCCGTCATGTCCTTGCCATTGATGAGTTCCACCCAACCATCCTGGGCGTTTGTTTTTGATGAAAAAGCCAAGGCCAGCAGCAGTGCGGCCATTGCGAAGGTGAAATCCTGTTTTTTCATGTGCGCTGTTTTTTTGATGAAATGCGAAGGTGCAAGATAGTCATCCTTTGCAATGGCAAATATCTCCCTTGGCACTGACATACGGTTGTCAGTGGGTTTAGGAACCTTGAGAAAATTATCCGAGGAAATACTCATCCAATATTTTCCCTAAAGGAGAAAATAAATAAAAAAAAGGGGCTAATGAAAACTGGAATAAGCCTTGTGGCTTGAAACTGCTACTGTAAAAAGCAATAGTCCATGCAGAAAATGAGAATCAGGCATAATTGACTGCCCCAAAACCCAAGGCTTTCTGCACGGCAGGATGATTTAAGTCAAACTTAGCTTCTGAGCTAAGTTGCTCGAAAAGCCATTCGACCAATTTCTTGTTGT
>JANPLH010000233.1:0-2279 GCA_031426435.1 Saprospiraceae bacterium
CGAGGCCGCTGGCACAGAGGTAGGCGTCGCCGATGGTCTTGATTTTTTCTATATCGGGGTGCTGCGAGATGATATGGTCAAAAGCCCGGAAGCACTCGTTCAGTTCGTTGACCAATGCGGCTGGGGTAAGGCGTTCGGCAATTTCAGTGAAATTCTTGAAGTCGGTGAACAAGACCGTAGCCTCCGGGAACTGTTGGGCGGTGGCCGAACCTTTTTCCTTCAGTTCCTTCGCCACCCCCACGGGCATGATGTTGTAGAGCAGTTCGTCCGAGCGCTGCCGCTCCTCTTCGATGATTTTGTTTTGCTTCGCAAGCTGGTTGGTGGACTTCTTTTTTGCTTGGTAGCGGAGGAAAAAAGCGATGGACAGCAGGATGGTGAAAAATGCCGCAATGCCGAGCAGGTAAATGATGTACTTGCCCTGCTCCTGCGCCAGTTCTGCGTTTTCGAGGGCGAGGTCTTTTTGCTGCAAGGCCAGCGAGTCAATGGCCTGCCGGGCTTCGAGCGAATCCACCAAGCGGCGGCTGACCTCGGCCAGGTAGAGTGCCTTCGCCCGCTCGGTGGACACCTCCTTGATTTTTTCCTCTTTCTTCGAAATCTCATCCACCACCATCTGCTTTTCCGATTCGAGTTCCCGTTGGCGCTCGGTGAGCAGGGTCTTGTCCTCCTTCAAAATATCACGCTCGGTCGAGACGACTTCTTTGTCCTTTTTTACCACGCCGATTTCGCCTTCCAGCTGCTTTTTTTCCCGTTCCAACAGCCGCATTTCACCTTCCAATTGGTTTTTCTCCCGCTCGATTTGGTTCTTGAGCACCTCGTACTGTGCCTGCATCTCGCTGATGCCCTTGCCGCCTTTTTTGCTGAAATAATCGAAAGCCTCTTGCACCACTTGCAGGGCCTTGCGTTCGTTGCGGTCTCGCTGGAGCAGGCGGCTGCGCTGGTCCACAGTACGGATGATGAGGTCGGCGTCGTTGGCCAGCATGGCAAATTTGGTAGCTGTACCGAGCCAAATGTCTTCGTTGCGGTCGTCGTTGGTGCGGGCGTATGCCCTGGCCACAAGGTAGGAAGCCTCGGCGGCCATGCCGTTGTTCTTCGCTTCGATGGCCTTTTGATGGGCGACCTTGGCATATTCAGCGGCTTTTTTGGCGTCCTTTTTAAGGTATTCGTTGGCGAGCTGGTAGTTCAGCGTCATCTTTTCCTTGGGGGTGGATGCAGCCTTGAGTTGCTGCTCCAACTGTTCAATGCTCTGGCCGAAGGCAAGGTTGGCCAGCAAACCCCAAAAACACAAGAGGGCAATTCGTTTCATCAGTGAGTGACGGTTGAGTGAAAACAGGGCTAGATGGGCCGCCAAAGATGCAATGTTTTTGATAGTTGATGGGCAGTTTTTGGTGCCGATCAGGGTACTTGCTGTTGCCGAACTTGTGCTGTTCCATAAAATGCAGTGTTTATGGCTCGGCTCGAACTGACCATGAGCATGGTCTGCTATAAAATTTATTCCTTCCATCCCATCCGCTTATACTGGCCATGTTTTTGCCTTTTGGTCAACAAATCCGCTTATTTTATAAGCTATTTTCATTCATCAGCAATACCTTTACCTGCTTAGGAATGATATCTACCCGTATTCAGCAAAATCAAATTGAGCTTGGCATGAAAAAAGTCCTGACAACCCTCTTGCTGGCACTGTGCTGTCTTGCAACCTTTGCCCAAACCCCGCATAACCCTTGGCTCGACACACCTGAAAGTCGCTTTGCGAAGAAAGACGCCATTCGCCGCATCGTCCCCAACAAGTACCGCAGCCTGACCCTCGACCTCCCGCAGTTGAAAGCGATGCTGGACGAGGCACCCATGCGCTTTTCGCCGGAGGCGGAAAACGACCATGCCACGCTGGCCATCCCCATGCCCGACGGCTCCATGCAGGAGTTCCAGGTGGTGGAGGCCCCGGTGATGCACCCCGACCTGGCCGCTCGCTACCCCTATATGCGCTCCTTCGCTGGCTGGAGCAAAACCGATGGCACCGCCTACCTCCGCTGCGGCTATACGCAAAAGGGCTTCCATGCCATGATTCTATCTGCCAAACATAGCACAGCCTATATTGATATTTTCGCCGAGGGAGACGACAAGCATTACATCAGCTATTTCAAAAAAGACTACCGCAATCCGCACGAGTTTGAGTGCTTAGTTGATGCGCCCGACCCCTCCAATTTCCAATTTCCAATTTCCAATTTACAACCCTTTGCCGTCGGTGATTGCCAGCATCGCAACTATGCCCTCGCCCTCGCCTG
>JANPLH010000234.1:0-6012 GCA_031426435.1 Saprospiraceae bacterium
GCCCAAAGGTTACCCTCGGCAAGGCTGGCATCATAGAGTTGAAGGATGTCGTAGGTGGTGCCGACGATGCGGTAATTCCGATAGCTGTCACCGAGGGAGAGCGGCACGGCCTGCTTGATGAGCGGGTGCTTTGGGTTGAGAAACGCCTTTGATTTTTCTACCGGTACATTGCCAGTGGGATTGTCCACATGGTACATGGCGCAGAGAATCATCTGGAGGGGGCTTCCCTTGGCTCCTAAAACGAGGTCCACCCCGGCCAGGTTCTTGTTGAACCGCTCCTCGATTTGGTGATTGAGGTTGAGCAGCAATGAAATCAGCCCCACCCCCAGCGCAAAGAGGATGAGCGAAAGTGCCATATTCAATGGCTTATTTATCAGGTTTTTCCAACTGAGTTTTAGCATGGTTTCATTGATTCACTGATTCATGGTTTCATGGACTTATGGCTTCATGGACTCATTGATTTGAGGGTAGTCAGGGTTATTTGGGAACAAAAAAGCCCGCCGGGGCGAGCTTGGTTTTTAAAAGAGCGCCCGCTGCTTTTGCGGCATTGTGCGGTTGGGCAAAGCTACAATTTATAATGTTGCTCTTCATACGTTGGCTAACTTACCCCACTGCACACTCCACCCCCAGCCCTTTCACCGCCGCCACCAAATCATTGCTCACGTTCACCTTCTTCGCCTTGCTCGTAAACGAAAGGGTCGTCTTGTTGTCAAAATCCAGGAGTGTCATTTTCAACTGCTGCTGCCCCTTGTGTTCCTTGCAAAGTGCTTCCAGTTGGTCAATCAGCGTGGGAGTGAGGTCGGCCACGTTGAGCTTGAGGGTAAGGGACTTGACAATGTTCTTCCCGGCGTTTTCGAGGAGCGTCACCTCCTTTACTTTTAGGCTGAACTCATCGTCACGCCCCCAACGGGCCTCGTAATTACCCGTGATGAAGACGCAATTGCCCTGCTCAAAGAAGCCCTTGAACTTCATGTAATCGTCGCTAAAAAGGCTGAGTTCCAGCGTACCGTGGTAGTCTTGCAGCACGAAAGTGCCATAGCCCGTTCCCTTCTGGCTCACCTTGTGGATGGACTTCACCACGATGCCCGCTACCTTCACAGGTTGGCCTTTTTTCTCCTCCAAATCCTCCAAAGTGCAGGTGATGAAGTTCTCCATCTCCATGCGGTAGTCGTCCAAGGGGTGGCCGGAGATGTAGATGCCCGTCACCTCCTTTTCCCGCTCTAATTTTTCGATGAGGCTCCATTGGTTGCACTTGGGCGGCTCCGGCTCGGCGATATCCATGGCGGCGCTGTCGTTACCGAAGAGCGACATGGCAGCGCTGGCCTGCCGCTCCTGCCAGGCCGTGCCGAAATGCAGCACCTGCTCGATGAAGCTATCGTATTTTCCAGCCGAGGGCGGGGCAAAAAACTGCGCTCGGTGGCCGATGCCTTTTTCCTTGTCCTCAAAACAATCAAAAGCACCGCCCAGCACGAGGCTTTCCAGCACTTTTTTGTTGGCGGACTTGGTGTCCAGTCGTTTCACAAAATCATAAATTGACTTGAACGAGCCCCGTTTGTCCCGCTCCTTCAGAATATCTTCCACTGGTCCCTCTCCCACGCCTTTGAGGGCGCTCATGCCGAATCGGATTTGCCCAGCCTTGTTCGAGGTGAAATCGGAGACCGACTCGTTGATGTCGGGGCCGAGCACAGGCACGTTCATGCGGTTGCATTCTTGCAGCAGCTTGGTGATGCCCGTGATATCACTCTTGTTGTTGGAGAGCACCGCCGCCATGAACTCTGACGGATAATTTGCCTTCAAATACGCTGTCTGGAAACCCAACAGGGCATAGCAGGTCGAGTGGCTTTTGTTGAAAGCGTACATGGCGAAGGCTTCCCAGTCCCGCCAGATTTTTGCGCAGACTTTTTCGGGGTGGCCGTTTTTCTTGCAGCCGTCCATGAACTTGTCGAACATCTTGTCCAGCACCGACTTCTGCTTTTTCCCCATTGCCTTCCGCAGCACGTCGGCCTCGCCCTTCGTGAAGCTCGCCAGTTTTTGCGACAGCAACATTACCTGCTCCTGATAGACAGTGATGCCGTAAGTTTGCTTCAGGTACTCCTCCATTTCCGGCAGGTCATAGCTGATTTCTTGCCTGCCATGTTTTCTTGCGATAAAATCGGGGATATACGCCAGCGGGCCGGGTCGGTACAAAGCGTTCATGGCGATGAGGTCGTCAAACGTCGTCGGCTTTAGGTCCTTCATGTACTTCTGCATCCCCGCACTTTCATACTGGAAAATGGCGACCGTCTCCCCTTTTTGGAACAACTCATAAGTCTTCACATCGTCGAGCGGGATGGTGTCAATATCAATTTTCACCCCATGCACCAGTTCTATGATTTTGACGGCGTCGTCAATGATGGTCAAAGTGCGGAGTCCCAAGAAGTCCATTTTGAGTAGGCCCGCCGACTCGGCCACACTGTTGTCGAATTGGCTGACGAGCAGTTCGCTGTCCTTCGCCACCGTCACTGGCACGTACTTCGTGATGTCGTCCGGCGTGATGATGACCCCACAGGCGTGGATGCCCGTGTTGCGCACCGAGCCTTCGAGCTTTCGGGCGGTCTGAATCATGTCGCCAATTTGGTCGTTGGCGTTGGCCAATACCCTGAATTTCAGCGCTTTGTCAACATCGTCGGCGGAGTTAAACTTATCCCTAAGCTCATTTTCTGGCGTAGCCAAAACATCTTTTAGCGTCGTGCCGAGCTGCTGTGGGAAGCTCTTGGCCACCTTGTCCACCTCGCCGAGCGGCACGTTCATCACCCGGCCCACATCCCGCAAGCTCGACTTGGCGGCCATCGTGCCATAGGTCACTATCTGGGCGACCTGCATCCGGCCGTATTTGTTCACTACGTAATCAATGACCTTGTCACGGCCCCGGTCGTCGAAGTCAATATCAATATCGGGCATGCTCACCCGCTCCGGGTTGAGGAAGCGCTCAAAAAGCAGGTCGTACTTGATGGGGTCCACGTTGGTGATACCCGTACAGTAGGCTACTGCCGAACCCGCTGCCGAGCCCCGGCCCGGCCCAACGCTCACACCCATTTTGCGGGCAGTGCTGGTGAAGTCCTGCACGATGAGGAAGTAGCCGGGGTAGCCGCTGTTTTTGATGACGTTCAGTTCGAAGTTCAGGCGCTCCTCGGTGGCGGCATCAATGCTGCCGTAACGTTTTTGGGCGCCCTCAAAAGTAAGGTGGCGCAAATAGTCGTCCTGGGTATCGAAGCCTGCTGGCACAGGGAAGGCGGGCAGGAGCACGTCCCGCACGAGTTCCAGCGGTTCTATTTTGTCGTAAATCTCTTGGGTAAAATCAACCGCTTGCGGCACGTCACCAAAGAGGCGGTTCATTTCATCCTGCGTCTTGAAGTAAAAATCGGAGGACGGGAAGCGGAAGCGCTTTTCGTCATTGAGCAGGCTGTTGGTGTTCACGCAGAGCAGGATGTCATGCGGCATGGAGTCCTCCTCCTCGATGTAGTGGCTGTCATTGGTGCAAATGACCTTGAGGTCGTACTTTTTTGCGAAGCCCAACAGCACCTGGTTAACGTCCTCCTGGCTAACGCCTGTTTGATCAATATTGTCCATACCCCGGTGGCGCTGGAGTTCGATGTAGTAGTCGTCTTTGCCGAAAAGGTCGAGCCACCATTTGAGCATTTCTTCGGCCCGCTCGGCACCGTGGTGGAGGATGGTCTGCGGTATTTCCGCCCCGATGCAGCAGCTTGTGGCAATGAGGCCCTCGCTATATTGCGCCAGCAGTTCCTTGTCAATGCGGGGGTATTTACCATAAAGTCCCTCGATGAAACCGAGCGAGCAGAGCTTCGATAGGTTCTCGTAGCCCGTGCGGTTCTTGGCCAACAGGAGCTGGTGATGCCGAACGTCCTCTTCGTTTTTGCTCCGCAAAAACTGCTTTTTGTGGCGATCCTTCACGAGGTAAAACTCGCAGCCGACGATGGCTTTCAGCCCCCGTTTATTGGCAGCGTTCACGAATTCGAAGGCCCCGAACATATTGCCGTGGTCAGTCAGGGCGACGGCTTTCTGGCCGTCCCGCACGGCCTTGTCCATCATCTTGCCGATGTCGGAGGCTCCGTCGAGCAGGGAGTATTGGGTATGGCAATGGAGGTGGCAGAAGCTGGGCATGTGAAAAAAGGATTGAAGAAGCCAAGGATTGTGGTTAGAATGGAGCCGCTGGATTTTTTTCAATCCTTCTTCCATTCAATCCTTCAATCCTTTCGATTGCGAAGGTAGAACAATTCAAACTGGCTACCGGGTTGCAGCAATGCAGAAGTTTTCAACAAGATCAAAGCAGAACCTCCACTACTTTCCTATTAAACCCCGTTAAATCTACTGTCATATCAAACCCATCTTCCTGAATATCAGCTAGAAACGTTTTGTAAAAATCAGGGTAAATTCGTTTGACCAGTTCTACCGGATAAATTTCCATGCAGAGGGCCAAAGCTAATTGCAAGCCGCCCTTCTCATCGTCGCCCCAGCCTAAGCCACGCAGGGAATGGGTTTTTATTTTTAGGCTTTTGTCCAGTTTTAAGATGGTGTTGTTGAGCCAGACTTTGCTCTCGAAAGTTAAGTATGTGGAGCGGACTCCCCGAATCCGGATGGTGTGTATAAGTAGTTTTTTCACAGTATTTCGTTTCCTGCGAAGGTAAATCATCCATGTTAGATGAAAAAACAAAACACTTGAGATTTTCAGCCGACGCTTACAAAAACTTCCCCACCTCCAAATCCAACCAATTCTGCGTGTTTTTCCAAAAAATCTTCTCAATGACCGCCTGCGGCAAATCGGACTCCTCGATGAACTTCCCAATCTCCAAATCGCCGAGTGGGAAGGGGTAATCGGAACCGAGGGTCACTTTGTCCTCGCCGACCATGTCCAGCACGTATTTCAGCATGGGCAGGTCGTGGGTGATGCCGTCCACCCAGAATTTGCCGAGGTAATGGCGTGGGTTCACGGGGTTGTCCAAAGCCACGAGGTCAGGGCGGCAATTGAAGCCATGCTCGATGCGCCCGATGGTGGGCAGGAACGAGCCACCTGCATGGGCGAAGCAGCAGCGCAGCCCTGGCAATTTTTCAAAAACACCACTGAAAATCATGGAGCAGATGGCCCGGCTCGTCTCGGCAGGCATACCCACCAGCCACGGCAGCCAATATTTTTGGATATGCTTTTCGCCCATCATGTTCCAAGGATGTACGAAAAGCGCCATGCCCAAGTCCTGACATGCCTCGAAAATAGGCAGGAACTGGGCTTCGCCGAGGTTCAGGTCGTTGATGTTGGAGCCGACCTGTACGCCCACCAGACCGATGTCCTTGCAGCGTTGCAACTCCTTGATAGACAGCTCGGTATCCTGCATGGGCAGGGTGCCGAGACCAATGTAATGCCGTGGTTTTTCGGCCACCAACTCGGCAATATGGTCGTTGAGGAAGCGGGAAATGTCGAGTGTATCGGCGGGCTTGGCACAGTAACTGAACAGCACGGGAATGGTGCAAACGACCTGCACCTGCGTTCCGTGCGTTGCGTATTCCTCGATGCGCAGGTCGGCGTCCCAGCAGTTTTGTTCCACCCTTCGGAAAAAAGTGGTGCCCTTCATCATATCAGCATAGCCCGGTTGGTTGTGCTCCAAGTGGATGAAGCCGTCATAGCCGAATTTGTCCGCCCAGCGGGGCAGGAGGGCAGGCATGATATGGGTGTGCATGTCGATTTTCAGCATGGGTATGATTTTTGGACAAAACTATCGGTTTAAGTTGTCCGATTGGGTATTTTTGTAAAAATCTGGGACTTAAACCTCTTCACTCACCCTTTAATTGAGCTTTTTTGAACCACTCTCGAATGCCTTGGTGCTTCGATTTTTTTCTTGCACCGCTACCAAGAATTTCTGCCTTAAAATAAATCTAATTATTTTCTAATTGCTTTTTAAGCAGATATTGGCCAAAGTGGTTCTAATTTTGCAAAACTTTTTTACATTATAATCTCAATTC
>JANPLH010000235.1:0-6958 GCA_031426435.1 Saprospiraceae bacterium
CGCAGGGCGGCGGCCTCGCCCGGTATGATGGGCGCAGCTTCAAAACCTTTGCGGAAAAGGACGGGCTGAAAGGTGCCTACGTGAACGCCCTCGCCGAAGACCCCCTTGGCAATATCTGGATCGGCACCAACCGGGGGCTGAACCGATTCGATGGCCGAAAATTCGATTTTATTGAATTGGAAAAAGGCCGTGAAGTAGCCGTGAACGCCCTCGCCATGCAGCGTGATGTGGTTTTTGTTGCTTCGCAAAATGGCAGCTACCAAATTGCCGAAGGCACAGGGGCAAGTAGCAAAACCACCCAATACACAACGGCAGACGGCCTGCCGATGGGCAGGCTTACCGCCATTTTTTTAGATTCGAAAATGGCCATTTGGACGGGCGGGGACGATGGTCTTTTCAAATTGGAAAACGGCCAGTGGCAGACCATCCAGCGCCGAAAGGCCGAGGTCATGGCCATCACCCAAACCCGGGACGGGCGCATATTGGCGGGTATCTTCAACAGCGGCATCCTCATCATTGACGGCAAAAAACGCAATTTCCTGAACACCCAAAACGGCCTCCCAAGCAACAAGGTACAATGCCTCTGGCGCAACGACCGGGACGGCACTATCTGGATTGGCCTACAGGACGCTGGCCTTTGCATCTGGCAACCTGCCACTGGCAAAATCGAGCGAATCACCACGCAGGATGGGCTTTGCAGCAGCAATATCAGAACAATCGAAGGGCATGAAGGAGGCAAGGTCGTCTGGCTCGGCACCTCCGGCGGCGGGGTCTGCAAGTACAGCACCCAGCGCTTTGAGCACTTCGATACAGGTGACGGGCTGCGCTCCAATTTCGTCTATGCCGTTTGCAAAGACGAGCGAACTGGCGGCAAGTGGTTCTCGGCGGGCGACCGGGGCATCAGCTACTGGGGCCCTGGCAAGGACTCACTTTCCCCAGCCAACTTCCGGCATTTTGATGGTTCCAATGGGTTTTACAACATAAAATGCCGGGCACTCTACCACGACCGCTACGATGGCCTTTGGATAGGCACGGAGGGCCTCGGCCTCGCCATCCTCGATGACCGGGACAGCGCCGTG
Source organism: Saprospiraceae bacterium (assembly GCA_031426435.1). Classification (GTDB taxonomy): domain Bacteria; phylum Bacteroidota; class Bacteroidia; order Chitinophagales; family Saprospiraceae; genus UBA6168. Next base: position 1,080 of record JANPLH010000235.1, read on the forward strand.
TTCCATTTTTTGACCAAAAAAAACGGCCTCGCCGGCAACTGGATACGGGACATCACGAGGGCACAGTCCGGCGAGTTTTGGGTGGCCACCACGGATGGCGGCATTTCAAAAGTGGGCATCACGCCCGGCAATGCCTACCAGTTTAAAATCAAGAATTTTGGCCTCGCCGATGGGCTGCCCGATCTTACCATACATGCCCTTCATGTTGACAAAAAAGGACGCTTATGGTTTGCTTCGCAAACGGGCGAAGTGGGTTTCATCGAAAACGACAAGGTAAATGTGTTGGGCCAACAGCATGGGTTGCCCGGTGGAATCGTCCGTTGCCTTGCCGAAGACCGATATGGCCACCTTTGGGCAGGCACAGCGGGCTATGGCGTCGGCTTCGTGGATATTTACAATGATAAAACATTGATGTTCAAGCAGTTTGGCCGCTTGGACAGCCTCGCCTCCGCCAATATATATTTGTTGATGGCCGACCGGGAAAACAAGTTGTGGGTAGGTACGGAGCAGGGTGTTGACCGAATCGAAATAGACTCGTCTGGCCTTTTTAGAAAGGTAAAGCATTTTGGAAAAGCGGAAGGCTTCCTCGGCATGGAGACCTGCCAGAATGCCGTCACCGCTGGCGACGACCTTTGGTTCGGCACCATGAACGGACTTACGCATTTGCTCCCTTCGTCCAATATTTTTTTTCAAGAAAGCCCGCCCTCGCCCATGCTCACGGGCGTCCGCCTGTTTTACGAGCCGCTCGAAAATTCGACGATGGCCCGTTGGTCGGACAATTGGGGCGGCCTAATTGATGGCGCTGTTTTTCCCTATAACCAAAACCACCTCGGCTTCGAGTTTTTTGCCACCGACTTTTCGAACCAGGAGCGGGTCATGTACGCTTGGCAATTGGTGGGGCAGGAGGCTGATTGGTCGCCGTTCAGCAGCCGCACGGAGGTGAGCTACGCCAACCTACCGCCCAACGAGTACCGGTTCCGGCTGCGGGCAAGGAACGAGGACGGCATCACGAGCGTACCATTGGAAGTGGCCTTCACCATCACCCCACCCTTCTGGCAAACCTGGTGGTTTCGCCTATCGGCAATCGGGGGTTTGGCGCTGGTCCTCTGGGGCTGGTTCCGCTGGCGAATTGCGCAAGTAAAACAAAAAGCCGCCCTCGAAAAAGAGCAGCTTGAACTGCAAAACCGCCTGCTCACTTTGGAGCAAAAATCGAGGCAGTTGCAAATGAACCCGCATTTCATTTTCAATGCTCTGAACAGCATCCAGAGCCTTGTATCTGCTGGCAATATGGACTCGGCCCGGCAGTACATCCTCAAGTTCGGGCGGCTGATGCGGGCCGTGCTGGACAACAGCCGCCAGCCGCTCATCCCGCTGGAAAAGGAGGTGGAAACCCTGCGACAGTACCTTGAAATGGAGCAGTTCTGCCGGGAGGGCAAGTTTGATTTCGAGGTGGATACCAGCCAAATCGAAAGCCCCGACCTGCAAGTGCCGCCCATGCTACTACAGCCATTCGTGGAGAACGCCATCCTCCACGGCATCGGGCCACTTTCCAATAAAAAAGGGTTGATTAGCCTGCATTTCATCGAAAAAGAAAACTTGCTGGAAGTGGCCATCCGGGACAACGGCATCGGCATTGAGCAGTCACTGAACCGTAAGGCTGGCCAAGAAGCTACGGAAACCCGTCAGTCGGTTGGGATTGAGGTGACCCGTGAGCGGTTGGAACTGATGAAAAACGAGGCTGGTTTTGCGGCACCTGCTGTGGAATTGCGGCAGGTGACCAGTGAAGATGGCGAAATAGAGGGCACGGAAATCGTGGTTAGGCTGGGGTTGCAGGGGTAAATAAATCGGTATTTTTTCTGCAATAAAACCGCCAGAAAAACACCGATTTAATCACTTGTTTTTTATGATTAATCCAATTTAATCACTTTCTCAATCGCCCAGTCCCCATTGGCCATTTGGACGTTTAATAAATAAAAACCTTCCGATAAATTGTACATATCAAAATCGAATATGGTGGCATTTAATTTTACCGTCTTAATCAATTGCCCACTAATGTCATACAGCGAAATTGCCTGAATCGCGTCAATGGATTTAATGGTGATATTGCCGTTGGTGGGGTTTGGCGATACGGAAACGGATTCATTCCTCAGCACATCATCTGTGCTGCTAAAAGTACCAAGCAGCTTTAGGTTGTCAATGAGCAGGAAGTCATCTGTTTCAAAATTGGTGGAGTCTATCTCCCATTCGCCAATTTCCGTGTAGAACTTTAACTTGAGTTCGCCCTTGAAATAGGGTGGCAGTTGGTAGCTGTGGTGCTCCAATTGCCCTTCTTCCTGGTCATTCACGATGACTTGCCCGCTTTGGTTGCCTTCCCATTTTGCTTGCAACATGCTGCTGTATTCATAGTTCTCCGACTGCGCAAAGTCATTTCTGAACTGCACAAGGTCGAATTCCAAAAAGGATTCCTGCGAAGCTGAATAATCCACGCAAGCCCGCATGGTTGCATTGATTCCGCTCCAGAATTCAGGTTCGAAATTGGCCAGGTAATCAGGGCAATGCACAAAAGTTTCGGGGTCGTCGTACAAGCCAGTGCTGGCAAAATAAAGCTCATCCTGGTAGCTAACGATGGGGTCGGAGAAGAAAAATTGAATATCAAAATAGTCGTCCAAGCTGGGGTCAATATTGAATGAATTCAGGTAGTCCACATCAATCTCTTTCAGCAATGGGTACTCCTCTTCATCCCCATTATTGTCCATATTTGGGTCAGCGGCATAGTCAATTGCAAACTGGATAGGCTCACCAGCGGGGGCGCTCGAAAAGTCAATATCCGTCGTGTAGGATTCCAACCCAAACCCAACCAATTCGTTCTCCAAAGTATAGGGTGCCGACCTAATGACTGAACCAACAGCATCCTTGGCACTCAGCGTTAAAATTGTGCCAGCCGGCAAGGTTTCACAGCTTTCGTTCCAGATTCTAAAGGTGGTTTCAACTACGGGTGAAAAACAAGTTTGCGGCCCAAAAAAGGTGGAAAGTTCGAGGTCGTTGGCATCGAATTCCACCACTTCATAAGCGTTCCAAGTATAGTTGTTATTGGCGTCTTCGTCGCCTACAAATGTCAGTTCAATATTGGTGAAATAAATACCCGGCGAATTGGCGATGAACCAATCATCCACCTGTATGGCTATTTTCTCGCCCGGCGCAATCGGTTCATCAATAGCTATGGGCAAGTCGGACAGGTTTCCATCCAAATCCACCAACGTCACGACTGCCCCCATGGACGGCACATAAGTCACCCCTCCCTGGTTTACTATTTCAAAAGCAATTGGGAGGTATCCATTGAACCCACAAACGTTGTTGATATCGTAAGTTGCGCTCAAACCAAGGTCCAATGCCTGGCTGGGCGGCGCAGGCAACCCCACTGCCTTCCACGCCTCTTCCACCGCCAATTGCTCCGCAGAGCCATCGCCATATAGCTCACCTGCCGCCTGCATGGAATAGGTATGAAACTGCTGATAATTCGAGTTCTCGGTCAAATAGGCCCGGTTGGTGAGGAACACGATTTGCCCTGCTTTGTCCATGCCGAGGGCGGGCACGTTGTAATTGTATCCCGCCTCGTTGGTGCCCTGTTTGCCGTCCACAATCATGGTAAACCAGAGGTTGCCGATAGAGCTGTTGGTATGCACGCCCGAAAAATCGAACCAAAGTGCGCCTTTGTAAAAATCGGGCATATCCACGCTGGCGGGGTCGTCCATGACCCGGAATGGCTTGGCCTCTGGACTCAGCAAAAAGGAGTGGCCGAGGTCCCAATCGAAATTGGCGGGATCGGTTTTGCGCTCCAGTATTTTGCCAAATATGTCGGCCAAGCTCTCGTTGATGGCCCCAGATTCGCTGGAATAAACCAGCTTTGAGGTATAGTCAATCATGCCGTGCGTGAACTCATGGCCGACTACTTCGAGCGTGGTCAAAGGCCCATAAATGCAGTTGCCATCGCCGTAGTTGCTGTATTCACCGTCCCAAAAAGCGTTCACATCCCCTGCCCCATTGTTGTGAACCTGCACTTTCAGGGCCTTGCCGTTGCCGTCCAGCCCTATCCATTCAAAATCTTCTTTCATCAGGTCAAAGTATTCTTGCGAACAATAATGGGCATCCAAGGCCACCTCGTCCTGGTCGGCATTCGTGAGGTCCCAATTGGAGCTGGTGTTTGTGAAATGGGTCAGGTCTGTTCGAAATACGGATATGCCTTCGCCACGGGTCGGGTCGTGTAGCCTGAAATTATTGGGGCCAAGGCTGTCAGTGACGATGCTCTGCGTACCGTAGTAGCGGGTCTTGGCTGTGCTGGGCACCCCTTCCTGCAGTATCAGCGGGAACTGGCTGATGACCTTTCCTGAATGGGCATCCAAGAAAATGCGGCGCTTGTCGAATGGCTCGGTGCTAGTCAAGTCCACTTGGTAGGCCAATTTGACAGCCTCCGATACTTTCGGAAAGGCCCTGTCAATGAGGCAAAGCACGGGGCTTGGTTGCGCCTCGGCGTATTTGTCAGCTTTCATGGTTTGCTTCGCAAAATTTAGCGCCGAAGCAGCATTCATGGAAGGCTTGGTATTTATGTCAATTTTGGGGCTGTAATTCCCACTTGCCCGCACGACCACGCCATTTTTTTCATGCAAAATATAGGTGCCGCCAAAAAGGGGCAGCCCATCGTGGAATTGCTGGAACTTGTAATGCACAAAGCCGTTTTCGCCCGGCACCACTTCTTTTAGGGCCATTTTTGTTTGCTCCGCAAACTGCATTTCGTCGGCCATTTTCTCGAAATAATTAAGGTGGTTGAGTGAAGCATTTGTGTTTTCATAGTTGCTGTATTGCTTCGCAATAAAGGACTTGGCGACAGCCTTGCTTTGGCCAATGGCATCCGTAAAAAGGGAAAATTGGAAAACAAGCGCCAAAAAGAGGATGTGCAATTTCATAAAAATTAGGTGTTGTGATGAAGATTGGTAAAGATGGCGAAAAATAGCAAAGTACGCCAAATTGGGATGCCCGTATCCACAAAACGTCAGGCGTTTTGCGAAACTTGGAAATGAAGAATTGACATAACTTGGGCGCTCAAACCCCATTGCCAAGCAAACAAAACGAAGCCGCTATGTCCTTTTTTGAAAAAATAGCCGAGCAAAACCATAAGTCACTCGCCAACCATGACTTCCATTTTCAATACACAGCCGAGTCCTTGACCCGTAAAGGCATTGACATTGAGGCAGTTATCGAAAAAATAAAGGCGTTCCAAGTGGCCATACCCTCATGGGCACTTGGCACGGGCGGCACCCGTTTTGGGCGCTTCCCCGGCGGCGGCGAGCCACGCAGTTTGGAGGAAAAAATCAAGGATGTGGGGCTGCTGCACCAGCTCAACCGCTCCTCCAACAGCATTTCGCTGCACATTCCCTGGGACATCCCACGTGACCCGGCGGCGCTGAAAAACTTGCTGGCGCAACAAGAGTTGACCATTGACTCCGTCAACTCCAATACTTTTCAGGACCAACCAGGGCAGTCGCTTTCGTACAAATTCGGTTCGCTCTGCCACACCAATGCCGCCGTGCGCCAACAGGCCATTGAGCACAACATCGCCTGCATCGAACACGGCGTGGCGCTCGACTCCAAGGTGCTGACCGTTTGGCTCGCCGATGGCTCCAATTTCCCTGGACAGCAGCATTTCCGCCGGGCCTGGCAGCGCACCGCCGACTCCCTCGCCGACATCTATGCGGCCCTGCCAGACGACTGGACCATGCTAATTGAGTACAAGCCCTACGAGCCGAATTTCTATTCGATGGTGATTCCTGATTGGGGCACGTCCTATTCACTTTGCCAAGACCTCGGCCCCAAGGCGCAGGTAC
>JANPLH010000236.1:0-12791 GCA_031426435.1 Saprospiraceae bacterium
GGTGGTGTCCATGTGGCGCATCAAATCGAAATTGGTAACCACTTTTTCAGGGACATAGAAGCCGATTCCGGCAATTTTGGTAGCTGGCATAGAACAAAGATTTTTCTTTTACAAAAGTAGGGTTCCGTGATAGTGTTTCCAGCTCCACGTTACCCAAAAAGTGGCAGCAAGGTACTGTAACTGTCTTCAAACCACTAATTTTTAGAAAAATCTTTTGTCCTATCATGCCTTTAGAAAGAGTGAAATACAGGCTAATAACCAAGGGCTAAGTTTCATTTATTCCAAGAAAAGTAGGATTCAATCATAGCTTCAATAAGACAATTTACCTGCTAACGCCTTGATTTGCTCATCGCCAGCTTTGACTTCATGCTCATTTAGTATGAACAGTGCGCCATGAATAACGATGCTTTGTTCACTTGGATAAAATATACCATTGTAAATGGTCAAAACAGCGTGAGGTCCAATAACAAATTGGCCGCTTCCTTCAATCCGTAAGGAATTAATAGAAACAGTCAGGTCATCGAGTTCAGGGAAAGCTAAACTTCCAGCGGCAACATCGGGGATTAGCACATCTGAGAACTCATCGGGTACTTTGCTATTTTTCCAGTTTTTTGAGCATTCCCATCGTGTCTCCCGACCAGGTGTACCTCCTTGCCAAACTGCTTGTATTTGTGCCAAAAGGGTTGCCTGCTCAAAAATGAAAAAGAACAAAAGGCATAAAACAGTGCTGATACGATTGGTTTGCATGGCTTTAATTTTTAGAATTAAAAATTATATCCCTTTAAACAGCTATTCTGTACCTATATTTAGCCCAGGGCTGCTGACCGAAGTCTCCCCGCAAATAATAGAGTTTGGCTCTTTGTAGAATATCACATACGTTATATCATTTCCCATACAGCAGGTTCCACAAGAATAAACTGGGGTGCAATATAAATTTGCTTGTTGTTGAAGTAAAATCCCTACCTCTTCAATCATTTGATTACATACGGGGTAGCTATCACACAATTCATCTCCAACATTTTCATGTAAAACTTCTATGCTGTAATCATTTGCAACCGCTAAAGCTTTGACTTGCAACAACTGACTTTGCTTTGGCACAGCCTCCTCTTGCAGGTCTTTGCATGCAGAAAGCAGCATGAGTAATGAAATTATAGCAAAAATAGTTTTCATTGGAATTAGGTTTAATGAAGGTGAAACAAAGTTGGAGGCCACACTACTGTACATTTTTATCTCACACAACGCTACAAAGACACAACGAATTGATTTTCAACCTATTGATTTTAAAATCAAGGTGTCGTCGTGGCGTTGCGTGAAAAATATCCAACCGTATGGTTGGGGCCCTTTAATTTATCAAATAACTCATACCCATACTAAACAAGGATATGCCAAATCCTATTTCGCTGTATGCCAACCATTTTGGATTAATCGCATATTTTATGCCTGTGTATCCATAGAACGAAGGGGAGAATACATGCTGTTTAATGCCGAGATGGCTTTCCATAATCTTAATTTCAGCGGGAGGCAATGACATATTGCCCACTATATTTGAATAGTTGACTCCAATTGAAAACCCGCCATAAATATCCCAATTTTCAATGCTTGTCATGTGAAAGCCCGGACGGACACCCAAGACAAAATGCGCATTGGTATAAGTGGCACGTATCCCATCGCCAACCAACCTGGGTTTCGATTCGGACACAGAGCTACCAAAATTTGCTCCCAAGCTAAACTTTTCACTAAACCTATAATCGGCACCTAAAACCATTGGGGGCATTTTAACCTTGACTTTGTCTGCCAAATAGGTAGGTACCAACCCGGCACTAAAACTTGCCTCCCATTGCCCTTTTTCAAACTCACGCATAGGTGGGCAATAGACACATTTCCTTCTTGACATCTTCTTGTTCTTATTGGATTTCTTCTTTCCTGGTTTGCCAGGCCCAAGATTGGTTTCTGCCACGATATTCGATCCCGATAATGTGGGCGGAAGGGCATCATTTGTTAGGTCGTTGGGTAAAACACCAGCAACTGAATCCGAACTAAACATTAAACATGCTGCAGAAAATAAAAACAGATGGATAAACAAAATCTTTTTCATTGGTTCATTTTTTAAGGTGACAAATCAGGTTAAATACAACACCCTATTTCGATGCCATTTAGATTATTGGCAGGGCAATTGGGTATGGCGTTTCAAAAATTGAAAATTAATAGGCTTATCATTCGCAATTAAGCGTGAATAGCCCTAATTGACCAGCATAGCTTGGCAATTAAATATCATTTCCACTGCATCGTCAAGTTTGTTCTGTTAATGACCAGTTTAAAAATAGAGGTAAGCGACACAAAAGGTAATCTTGCCGCTTACCCCATCATTTGAACACTATTAGTTACACTAATGCAGTAAATTTGATTAGAAGAAACGAAATAAAAGTCGATTTAATTTAAGCTTACCCTCCAGTAGAGAAGGAGTTATCTGGCTTAAAGTACATGATTTTAGTAATGCTAGCACCATCGGAAAGCCTGATAACAATCAGCTTGACAACTGATGCCTTCACGCATTCCACTTTCTTTTTATTGCCAGCATAAACATCATCTAAAAACCACAAATAGGAGTAACCGGCGGTAGTTAAGCTGTTCACGATTGCATAGATGCTTTTTCCATTGACGGTGCAGTCAATAATGTAAACATCAAGAAAAAATGGGTCTATGTTTGCCGTATTATGAAGCCAATCATTCGAATAAGATTGGAATTCATCTTTAGCAATGTCAGATTGACCTTCGAGCAGAGCAACATTATCAATTGGGATATTTTGGACAGTTGCACTTAGGTCGTAAGGGTTGACATGAACAGATTTAAACCCCACTAAAATTGCTGCTAAAGAAACTACAAACAAGATGTAAAAAGCTGGGTGAACCAACTTTAAGAATTGGGTAAGGATGTGGTTGATTTTCATCTGATTATGAATTTAAAGGTTAAAAAAAAGGTGATCTTCATTTATTAGAAACACCGTTGTTTGCTTGAACGCTATTAATGTCAACAGCATTAATAATGATGTTGTCATTTGACACACGCTTAAAGCTCATGTTGGAAGGAAGGGTTATCAAAAAACTGACTTTTTCTATCACCGGTTTTCCGTTGATGGTAGCATTTCTTTTCAACCCGGGTATTGCCAGTTTGAGTTGGCCCTCTTCTTGGTATTGATCTATCTTAAACATTCCTGTCGGAATAAGCGCCTTCACTTGCTGGCGGCTGAATCCGTTGTTGGCTACATTAATCGTAACCTGTACGTAGTTGTCTTTCCAGTAAGCCAACTCAAGATTGCCATTAGGCTCAAATAGAATGCCTGTGGCACCTTTAGGGTCAATCGTGGTCACCAATGTAAGGATTGGCTCGTCTTGAGCATTGATATTGCTCAAGTTCTGAAAGTACATCAAGGTGGCAAATAAAAGTAATGTTGTTTTCATAAGGTTTAATTTTAAAAGGTTAAAAATTTTGGGTGAAACCAATTTAATTAATTGATACTGCAATATTGAAGGTAAATATGTTGGCGTTGTTAGGACAATTTTGTCTAAAATTCGCACTTTTTGAACATCAATCGCAATTCATTGAAAAACAGCACCTTACAATATTTTTTTAATAAAAATCCTATCGTTTACCAAGTGTATTTTTAACCATAACCCCTCATCATCTTAGGACATATCTTGCGTGATTGCACAAAATCATCAAGCCCGGATTATTTCATCCATGTTCTTATCCCGGTATTCCGAAGGCGGCATTCCAAATTCCCTGGTAAATATCCTAGTAAAATAGGAAGGGTCATTGAAGCCAGTCATTGTGGCTATTTCACTGATATTAATTTCAGGGTTGTGCAAGAGGATAAGCGCTTTATGCAACCTGAGTCCCCTGATGAGTTGGTTGGGTGATTTATGAGTTGTCCTTGCAATCCTTCGCTGGAGTTGGGAATAGCTTATGTTCAACTCCCGACAAAGCTGCTCCACATTTAAATTGGCATCCCCAATATGGTTATCAATGACTTTTAGAACTTTATGGTAAAAAGCATCACCTGTATGTGGGTCATATTCATTGAGGAAATTATCCCCTGTTTGACCGTTTACTTTTGTCATGTTCTGGCTTTCATGGGGTTGATGGTATTTGTTTAAGGTTTTTTCCACCAAAAAAATGAGCTCGGTGTCATGAAAAGGTTTCACTATGTTCGCACAAGCCAAATTGTTTATAAGGTCCAGTCTGCTTTCTATTGATTGTTTGTCACAAATTAAGATGATAGGTAGATGACTTGTTCGAGTATCACTCCTAAACAAATCCAATTGCTCAAGTCCTTCATCCAGGTTAGCAAAGTCCAAATTGGTGATGATAAGGTCAGGAAACTGTTCGGCAGCCAATTTAGGGGTAACCTTGCCTTCATGTGCGAATAAGAGGGTGTATTCCATCTCAAATGTAGCTATCAGTTTCTTTGACAACTCATTACTGTCTCCGAGCATTAGCAGAGTTGGTCGAACGCTCGGTATTTTCATATTTGACCAGTCACCAAAATCAGGCACTATATGCTGGTTAATCTTGCCTTCAATTTGCTGCAACTGCTTCGAGCCTTCAAAGTCGTTATAAGGAGCTGGCAAACGGACGCTGTAAACCGTCCCTACATTTGTAATGCTTTTGACGGTAGCATCCCCACCATGCAGCGCCGACAATTCCTTTACCAAAAAAAGGCTTGCACTTCCAAGCATGTCATCGCTAAATTTATGGTTGACTTTGGGTATATCAAATACATGATTGAGTTGCTTCCTTGGAATTCCATCGCCTGTATCCTTCACCTTTATAATAAGGTGTCCATGCTTGTGTTCTACACAAACACAAACCCTTCCATGTTCCGGGGTGGCTTGCATGGCATTTGCCACCAGATGCAAGAGAATTTTGCCAACCTTGTCCCTGTCAAAATCCATGACCAGTTGCCCCATTTCTGAGATGAATGAAAGTTGAATGTTTTTCTTGGTGGCCCAAACATCGAAGTTGGCAGTGGCCAGCCGCAGGAAATTCACAATATCGCCACTCTCAGGCTTTAGTTCAATCAGCCCTAATTCCAGTTTGCGGATGTCGAGGCTTTGTTCTATTAATTGTAATACCCGCCGACCAATACATCGGATGGATTGAGTCCGAAAAAGTAGTTCGTCCTTGGTCAACACCTCGGCATGCCTAAATGAATGTTCGACATGGCCCTCCAATTCCGTCACAGCAGTACGAATGTCTTGGGTAATCCCCTCAAAAAATCGGGCTTTGCGGCGTTCTGCCTCCTTTTGCTTTTGCTCGTTTGCTTTGGCTTGCACACTCACCACATGTTTTCGATATAGCAAATAGGACATTATCGCCAGAATAGCCAGCAAAAGCAAAAAAATGGCCACCAACCAAGGTTGTATAAAAATGGGAAGCAAAAGCGGTAAACAACAAAATTGGCAAGACATGTAAGGCTTCGACTGGGGAGGGCACAAAGGATTTTGGCCTGTCAATAAATCGTTCAGGATTAGGTGTTTATGCAATTTTTCATGGGATTTCCTGCTCTTTTTGTCAAAGCTTACACAATCCCATTTCAGTCCAACTAATCCATAGATGCCTTCAAGCTGGGTGCTCGAAAAATTGATCGTTTTCATTTTTGGTTATCTTACGAGGTTGATTAAAATATGCGCCAACTATCTTTAAGACGCCTTCACTTTCATTTTAATACTCTGTCAGTAGGTTAATTCTTTTACATGCCTTGTTCCAAGCATAAAAATGCTTCTAATCGGTGATGTCCCTTTTTCAAATTGCCTTTGGCAAACTTAAGAGCATGTTTGGGATTTGGTGCTTGAGGTAAAAACGAGCTATTTTCCGCAAGTTTTTTGCCTTTTTGAAGGCGCATAGTGGGGCTACGCAACTGAAAAGGTGAAAAACTGGCAGAAAAGAGCCGTTTTTGACCAAGTGTCCAAATCCCAAACATGCTCTTAAAATAGTATTCTCCTGCCGGGTAAGCAATTTTAGCCCATCAAATAATGAAGTTCGATGGCATACGAATTGCACCCTTGAACATCTTTCAGGCTCAGGCACATTTTGCCCTTCCCTTAAGTTCTCTGTCAACAGTCCGCAAACCGCTTGGTACAGATTCAAACAAGCCTTTCTCAAAAGCGCATTGCTTGACACGGTATTTAATGTTGATTTGTTGGATAAATCACCAGCTATCCGAAAGTGTAGATGGTGAAATGAACTGGTTTTTCTTTTCGCTTTTAAGCAGTGCAGCCCTCTCTAATGACTTGGACTATTCCCTACAAAGCAATTTCATTCAGGATGAAAAAATAAGACTTTCCCTTATATAGGGTAAAAATACCAGTTTCGAACGGATGGATAAAATTAGGTTTTTTGACTTTCATGTTAGGTTTTTTGATTCTGAAACACAAATGTAGGGTTAAAAAAAATTCGACATTAGGACAAATTCATCATAAAATAGTAAATTTTAATCAAACTGCCCAAAGATTCATGACAAATTAGAAGAATCTGCATCATGTCAGCCTTTTCTTAGAAAAGAACTAAGATTTGGCTCATTAAGTTGCATTCATCGTTCATATTGTGAGTTTTTTTTGAGGAAACCACTTTCGTTGAATAGGTTTTCAATCGCGGAAAGCATTCCATCTAATCGGCACCTGACCCGGCTTTCAATCTAAGGTCACTATTATTCAACAAGGTACAGCTAAAAAAATATAGGCGCTATGATTAAGGAAGAACGGTTGTAAGGAATGAACGAATACCGGAATTCTAAGGACAAATTGATGCTGAAGCATTTTAACTTCACGCCATAACTTCCAACCTACGCACCTCTACCACTCCCTTCAACTTCTCCACTACGGCATCAACCTCTTCCATTGTATTCAGGTGGGAAAATGAAAAACGAATGGTCTTCCGGTTCGGCTCGGCACCGATGGCCGTTAGCACATGCGAGCCAGCGGACTCCGCACCGGAGCTGCAAGCACTGCCCCCGGAGGCACTCACTCCTGCAATGTCCAAATGTAGAAGCAGCAATTCCGATTTCGCCGTAGGCGGAAAGGAGACACTGAGTACCGTGTACAGGTAATTGCCATCATAGGCGCCATTGAAGCGGATGTCTTCAAAAGATTCCGAAAGGCGCTGCATCATGTGGCTGTGCAACAGTTCAATATGGCGGCGGTGTTCGTCCATGCTGTCACAGGCGAGTTCGAGCGCCTTGGCCAAGCCTACGATGCCATAGACGTTTTCTGTGCCGCCCCGCATGTTGCGCTCCTGGCCGCCGCCGTCTATGTAAGGTTTTAAGGTTGCTTTGTGGTTGATATAGATGAATCCAACGCCTTTTGGCCCATGGAACTTGTGCGCCCCGCCCGTCAGGAAATGGATATTGGTTTTGGAAACATCAATGGGGAAATGCCCCATCGTTTGCACGGTGTCGGAGTGGTAGAGGGCGTCGTACTGCTCGCAAAGGCGGCCGATGCGCTCCATATCGGTCATCGTCCCTATTTCGTTGTTGCCGTGCATCAGGCTGACGAGGGTGCGGGTGCCGATGCCGTTCTGGAGCAGTTCCTCTAATTGGTGGTAATCAATGCGGCCTTGCTCGTCCACATGCAGCATTTCAATTGCAACGCCTTGATGTTCAAGCACTTCGAGCGTGTGCAGCACACAATGATGTTCAATAGGCTGGCTGATGATTCTTTGCACGCCAAGGTCACGCACGGCGCATTTCAGGGCCATGTTGCTGCTCTCGGTGCCGCCGCTGGTGAAGAAAATCTCGCCGATGCCAGCCCCGATGAGTTTGGCCACCTTTTTCCTCGCCTCCTCGATGACGGCCCGCATGGCCCGCCCCTCTGCGTGGATGCTGGAGGGGTTGCCATGCTGCTCCCGCATCAGGCTGTACATCTCGTTCATAACGGCGGGGAGCATCGGGGTAGTGGCGGCGTTGTCGAAATAGATTCTCATGCAATGGAATTTGTTCAAATTAGTGTTCCCGCAAAAGTAGCAATTCTTCCTTGGTGCTTGCCTATCTTTGCGGCTCGAATTTGGAGGGCGGAATTCATTCCGCCATGTGCATTTATTGATTTGACTGCGGAATGAATTCCGCCCTCCATAAAACAAATCCTATTGGAAAACGATAAAAAGGAGTGGTTCAAGCATTGGTTCAACTCGCCTTACTACCACCTACTTTATAAGAACAGGGACGAGCACGAGGCAAAAAACTTCATTGACCGACTGCTGACCGAACTGCACCCAGCTGCGGGTGCTACTGTGCTCGACCTCGCTTGCGGCAAGGGCCGTTACTCCCGTTATTTGGCTAAAAAGGGCTATACCGTGACCGGCCTCGATATTGCGGAGCAAAGCATACGATATGCACAACGCTATGAAAATGAGCAACTTAGCTTCTTTCAGCACGATATGCGCCTACCCTACCGCATCAACTACTTCGACTATATTTTCAATTTTTTCACCAGCTTCGGATATTTTGAAACGGAGAAAGACCACCTTAAAACGGTCGTCAACATCGCCAAGGGGCTTCGGCCCGATGGAAAGTTCGTCCTCGATTTTTTCAACTCAAACAAGGTCATCCATCATTTGCGGCACGTGGAGGTGAAAGAAGTTGGCGGCGTGGTTTTTAATATTCAGCGTAAAGTGGATGAGCAAGGCTATATCGTGAAGAACATCCAATTTGAGGACAAGAGCCACCTATATGGTTTTACGGAACGGGTCAGGGCCTTCACTTTGGACGACTTCCATTCTCTCTTTGGAAAGGCTGGGCTTAAAATCGCCCAGACATTCGGCAATTACAATTTGGATGAATTTGACGCCTTAACGTCAGATAGGCTGATTTTGGTGGGGTGCAAGGCGGGGTGCTGAAGAAATTAAGTGGTTGCTTCTTCGTTTTGCAGTGAAATCTTACCTTGTGAATGGTTTGCTAATTTTTCTGATTGGCAATTCCGCTGTTCTTGTATCCTTCACAAAAAAGACTGGTTTTATGAACTCTCTTTTACGCTTCCTTTTGGCCATGATGGTTACCTCTCAGTCTATGACCCAATCTTGTCCCCCAAACTTTCAGGTTCAAGCTCACAATGAAATGGCTCAAGGCATTGCGTTGCTGCCAAGCAGCTTTGCCAGCAACTATTTTGATTTCATCCTTGCAGGTTCGTGGCCCAATCAAAATGGTGGTCAAGTTTGCCTTAACGCACTTCTAAATGATTCGGTCTCGTTGGTGAGCTACTTGGATATGACCGTTCTGTCAGACAGTTTACCTTGCGATTCGTTACAAGCAAATGCTGGCAGTATCCTGATAAGCTGCACGACCACAAGTGTAGCCGATACCATTATCGGCACCACCAACCTGCCCTCGGCCTGTGCGAGTTACCAATGGACGCTGAACGGGGTGGTGATTTCAAATTCCGATACCGTTATCATTCAATCGCTGGGACAATATGTTTTCACCGTCACCGACAACTTAACAGGCTGCATGGCCAGCGATACCCTTGAAACCACAGATAACACCAATTCCCCCATCGCCGATGCAGGCTCAAACCTGATTTTCGATTGCTATAATCCGACATTCGTGCTGGATGGAAGTGGCTCCTCCATTGGCCTCCAATTCCATTACCAATGGTCAGGGCCGGGCAATTTCGTTTCGGACTCCATTAACACCACCGCAAACGCCCCCGGCGATTATCTGCTCACAGTGACAAACCTTGAAAACGGCTGTACCACAACGGATATGGTTTTGGTACAAGAAGATTTAATTTTAGAATCACCTTTTAACCTCTTTGCCATCGCATCCGACACATGTCATGCAAATACTGGTGCCATTGACTTCCAGTATGACGGCTTCCCGCATACGCTCATTTGGAGCACGGGCGATACCACCAGTAGCATTTCTGGGCTTTCGGCTGGCATATATGAATTGCAAGTGACCTTCGGGGTTTGCATGTTTGATTTTACGGAGCAAGTGGACAGCATTGACTGCACCAGTGTTTTGGAAATGTTGGGCAATCTCCAGCTAAAAATATCACCCAACCCCAACGATGGGCGATTCGATATCCAATTGGAAAACATCAGCACCATATCTGCCTTACAGATAGACTTATTGGATGTTTATGGTAGGAATATCATGGCTTTAATGCCAATGAATACAGTCATGCCCAGTAAATCGGTTTTAAACATAGAGGTCAATTATTTGCCGAGCGGCACTTATATTTTAAGGCTAAACGATGGAGCAAAACAGGCTTCCATGAGAATGGTAGTGGGACATTAAATCCAATTAATTGTAGCTTAAAAGTGGTTGGAAAATGAATTCCCAACCACTTTTATATTTTATTAATTACGGCTTCACCCTCGCCCTTTGCATCGGATTCTTCACCTGCTCCTCCTTGTTCTTATTATAAACCTGAAACAGCTTCGCCTCCGTCGGCACTGGCCTCGTGTTGTTCGTCTCATCTATATCCGCCGTTTCCCGATAGGGGTCAAGTTTAATGGATTTAACAGTTTTTTCTTTTACAAAAACCTTGGTCACAGCGTTCTCGTTCTTGCGCCAGATTTCAGCGGGGATGCGCTCCACCTCCTTGGTGCCATCGGCAAACGTCCACTCGATGATAATGGGCATCACCATGCCGCCCTTGTTCGTGAAGCGCAGCTCGTAGTAGTTTTTCTTGCCAAATTTCTGCTCCTTCTCCTTTTTGTCAAACACCTCGTCGTAAAGCACCATTTTTTGGGTCAAAACAGAGTCAGCGTTTTCCCAAGGCCTGTAAGTCGTGTAGAAGTCAACGAGGTCGGGGTCAGCCTCCACAGCGAATTGCATCCCAGTCTCCCTATTCCTTATTTTGGAGATGTCCTGAAATGGTACTTCTGCCTTATCGGTATTGGTGAGCGTCTGTGGTTGTGGGTTGTTTTCCATGTCCACTTTAAGCCAAGCGATGCTGTCCAGCGAGATGTCCACTGGCTCGATTTCATAGAACCAGCCCCGCCAGAACCAGTCGAGGTCAACGCCGCTGGCATCCTCCATCGTGCGGAAGAAATCGGCGGGCGTGGGGTGCTTGAAGGCCCAGCGTTGGCAGTATTCCTTGAAGGCGGCATCGAACAGCTCCCGGTCCATGATGGTTTCCCGCAGGATGTTGAGGCCAGCGGCGGGCTTTGCATAGGCATTTGAGCCAAACTCCACGATATTGTCGGAATTGGTCATGATAGGCTCCAACTGGTCGGGGTTGGACTTCATGTACGGCACGATGGTATGCGCCGGGCCACGCCGCAGGTTCCAGTTATTGTCAAATTCGGCTTGCGCCAAGGTCTGTATGAAGGTGTTCAGCCCCTCGTCCATCCACGACCACTGGCGCTCGTCGGAGTTGATAATCATGGGGAAATAGTTGTGCCCCACCTCGTGGATGATGACGCCGATGGCGCCGAGTTTGTTGCCCTCCGTATAAGTCCCGTCCTCCTCTGCCCGTCCGAAATTGAAGCAAATCATCGGGTATTCCATACCGCTGGATGCTTCCACGCTGATGGCCACAGGGTATGGGTACGGGATGCTGTACTGGCTGTATGTCTTGAGCGTATGCGCCACCGCACGGGTCGAGTAGCGGCTGTAAATCGGGTAGGCTTCCTTGCCGTAATAGCTCATACACATGACCTTTTTGCCGTTTTCGTTGTAATGCGGCACAGCGTCCCAGACGAATTTCCGACTTGCTCCCCATGCGAAATCCCGCACGTTTTCGGCCTTGTAATGCCAGGTTTTCAGCTTTTTGCTGCGGCTGCTTTCGTTCTTCTTGGCCTCGTCCAGCGTCACGATTTCAATAGGTTCTGTGGCGGATTGGGCTTTGTTCCAACAGGCGATTTGCTCCTTCGTGAGCATTTTATCGTAGTTCTGGCATTCGCCCGTGGAGGCAATCATGTAGTCGTCGGGCAGCGTCATTTTCACCTCGAAATCACCGAAGGTGAGCGCAAACTCACCCCGTCCGGTGAACTGCTTGTTCTGCCAGCCCGTCACATCGGAATAGACGCAAAGCCTTGGATACCATTGGCTGATGGTAAAGATATAGTTGCCGTCCTTCTCGAAATACTCATAGCCGCCCCTACCCCACGGGCCTTTGATTCGGTCAACGAGCTTGTAGTTCCATTTCACGTTGAAACTGAAGGTCTCGCCCGGCAGCAGCTTTTTCGGCAAGTCCACCTTCATCATCGTTTGATTGATGGTGTATTTCAGCGGCTTGCCTGCAGCGTCGGTAATGGCTTCGATATTGTGGCCGTACTCGGTCAGGTCTTTCCATTGCTCCATCATGTAGAGCGCCCGCTCGTCCATCACCTGCTCCATACTGCTACCGTTGAAATGGTGCATGTCGTTGTGGCCAACATGCTGATTTTCATCCAGTTGCAACCAGAGGTAGCCCAGCGTGTGCGGTGACTGGTTATGGTAGGTAATCAGTTCTGAGCCGCTCAGGCGCTGGTTTTCGGTGTCCAGCGTAGCGTCAATTTTATAATCGCAGCGCTGCTGCCAATAGTCCGGGCCGGGCGCACCATCCACGCCCCGGTAGGGCGTCGGGTCGGGCAGTACATGTTCGAGCTGCTCGAATTTGTTGCCGTGGTTGGATTTGACTTGGGCGGAAACGAGGCCCGCCAAGAACAGGAATACGAAGGTGTATATTTTTTTCATTGCGTTGATTGTCAAGCTGTTATGGCTATTTACGAATGACGATTTACGATTGGGGTGTCTGCTTCAACTACGGTCTCCAATCGTAAATCGTCATTCGTAAATCAAAATTCAAAC
>JANPLH010000237.1:0-9686 GCA_031426435.1 Saprospiraceae bacterium
ACCTGTTTCCCTCGCTCACTTCATGTTTATGCAAAAAATCAACTTTTTTTGGTTTCGCCGTGACCTCCGATTGGAAGACAATGCCGGGCTTTTTCATGCGCTGGAAACTGGGTTTCCCGTGCAGCCTGTCTTCATTTTCGATACAAACATCCTTGACGAGCTTGAAGACCGGGCTGATGCGAGGGTGACGTTTATCCATGAACAGCTTCACAAAATCAACGAGCAACTGGACAACTATGGCAGTTCGCTTTTGGTGAAACATGGCAAGCCATTGGATGTTTGGACCGAAATCATTAAAGAAACCGACATTGATACCGTTTTCACAAACCAGGATTATGAGCCTTATGCGCTTGAACGGGATGAGTCTATTCGCTCGCTTTTGGCCAATCAAGGCATTGCTTTCAAGACCTATAAAGACCACGTGATTTTTGAAAAAAGCGAAGTGACAAAAGACGATGGGCGGCCCTACACGGTTTTCACACCTTACAGTCGTAAATGGATGTTGAAGCTTTATTCCAGAACTACGATTTTGGATACCGATACCGGTGGAAAAGAGGAACTTTCATTTTACCTAAAGCCCTATCCGACGCTGAAATACGCCTCAAATTTTGCTAAGCAAAGCGCACAACTAATCCCAAGTTTAGCCGATATGGGCTTCCAAATTTCTGAACTCAGCTTCCCTTCGGAAACCGTGCCGCAGGGCATCATCCGGCAGTATGACCAAACGAGAAACTTTCCCGCCCTCCACGGAACCTCCCGCCTGGGGCTTCATTTCCGTTTTGGTACCATCAGCATCCGGGAAAAGGCACGAAGGGCATTGGCGCTGAACAAAACCTACCTGAACGAGCTTATTTGGCGGGACTTTTATGCCATGATTTTGTCGCATTTCCCGCACGTGGTCGGCCAACCTTTCCGACCTGAATATGCTGATATTCCTTGGCAAAACGACGAACGGGAATTCCAAGCTTGGTGCAATGGACAAACAGGCTACCCCCTCGTGGATGCCGGGATGCGGGAACTTAATGCCACGGGTTTCATGCATAACCGGGTACGGATGGTTACGGCCAGTTTCCTCACCAAACATCTCCTGATTGACTGGCGCTGGGGAGAAGCCTATTTCGCTAAAAAACTCCTCGATTTCGACCTCGCCAGCAACAACGGCGGCTGGCAATGGGCCGCTGGCTGCGGAACGGATGCTGCGCCGTATTTCCGCATCTTCAACCCTGATTCGCAACAGGCAAAATTCGACAAGGACTTGGTTTATGTGAAAAAATGGGTGCCGGAATTTGGCACGGCGGCTTATCCCAAGCCGATTGTGGAGCATAAAATGGCGAGGGAGAGGTGTTTGGCGGCGTATAAGGTGGGATTGAAGAAAGGAAGCGAATGAGTTGACACTTGGTATTTTGTTTTCAAAAAATAAAATTATGAAAAAGCTGCCCGGCAGCGCTCCGAAAGTTTAAACCTTTCGGAGCGCCAACCAACGTCTTGCCTTTGAGCAGCTTGAAAAGGCACTGAACGGCCCCAACTGCTACCGAATTGCCGATGGCTCCATTCACTTGGCCCCGGTGCTTTTCCATTAGATAGTGTTCCATATTATTTAACTCGCACTTTTGTTTCCGCCACGCATGGCAAGAATTAAGATAATAATAAAAGCTCCTACACCTACCCATATCCAAGGATTGGAGGTCCAGTCGCCGCCGTCATTTTTTTTATTAATATCCACGTCAATGTCCAAGCCTTTTTCCTGTGCAAAAGCTTGAATAGTAACTAATTGGAACAAAACGAAAGCAATAAATTTGCTGGAGATGATCAATGCTGATTTTTTCATAATAATAATGATTGTAGTGTAATAAAAATGATAGAAATCAACAGTTACTCAATGTTGCAAGCATTAAATAAGTGCTGATTTATAAGTTTAAACGATCATTGGTTTGCCATGTTCATTGACGATGAAATAATGTGTAAATTCTGTAACACCCGATAAATATGCTTGAAGCCAATTGGTACGAATTCTTGGTTGTATTTAAATTTGCGGACGGCACAAAGCCAATAAAAGAGGCCGCCACACAGGATTCCCATGTAGCGGCCTCTTTTTTGAATTTCAATTATTTGCCTAAAGTTTTCCAACCACAAGCGTCTTTGCTCTTGCCCGCTTACCAGGCACGTTCAGCCAGACAATGTAATGGCCTTCCTGCACGTCCCGGATGTCCATTTGATAATAGTGGCTGCTCACTTCGCCTAAGTCAAATTGCTTGACTTTCAAGCCAAGGTTGTTGAACAACTGGATAGTGACTTCCGCTTTGCCGATTACCGACTCCAGGTTCATGTTCACGAAATCAGCAGTAGGGTTCGGGAAAAGGCTAAAATCAACAAGGTCGGCAAAATGAACCATTTTGGCTTCTGAATAACCCACCGTTCCATCCAGTAATATAGCCTTCACACGGTAGTAATTATCGCCAATGACTGGGCTTAGGTCAAAACTGTTATAATGTTCCAAAGCATGGTTTGCTTTTGATAGCTCAATTGCGACTGGCTCAAAATAAGTGCCGTCCAGGCTCCTTTCCAGTTCATATTGACTGACGAGGTAGCCAGCGCTGTGCACCCAATCCACTTCGGTATGCTCCATTTGCTTGTTTACGAAAAGATGGAAAACCTCATCTTGGGTGCCTGTCAGCAATTGAGAAACATTCACGGTGACATTTACTTCGCAAAGCTGTTGGTAGGTAGCACTAAAATATTTCACTTTCACATAGTAGGTACCGGGCGCAGCATTCACGGTTTTTGTTGCTCCGCAATCATTAAAGCAGGAGAAAAAGGGTTGCCAGGAAGAGGTGAAAATCTGGAGCTGGGTAACAGGTGCTCCAGCAAGGCCATTGACGATAATTTTGCCGGGGCCTGTATTGACTTGCACATTGGCACAGTCCGGTGTCCCACCGCCACCGCCAGCTGGTAAAACCTCCAGCGGCCGCATCATGTCATGGTCTTCGTGCGAGAGGATATGGCAGTGCCAAACGTATTGGCCCGGTATGTCGAAGCGCACTTTATAGCGGGTCCGCTGCATGGGTAGGTTGATGCCCGTGTCCTTCCAGCCCCTTTCATTGGCGGCAGGCAATTGCGGAGCGCCCATCATCATGATATTGCTCAAGGCGCCAGTTACGGGGTCTTGGTCAGCCATGAACTCCTGTCGGTCTATTATTTCAAACGCAACCTGGTGCAGGTGGATGGGGTGGGCATCCATGGTCGTGTTGTAAATTTCCCAAATCTCCGTCGTATTTGCAACTGGCTTTTCAGTAATTGGGTCAATCCACCCAAGCTGACCACCTGCCACCGTACCGAGCGACGGCAAAATCCGCCCATAATTATCAGTGCCCTCAAAAAGCAGCACCTGTCGGGTGTTTTGTGCAGCTCCTTGAAACTGAATGGGCTGCCGCAATAAATTGGGAACGGTAAACGCTGGGCCATTTGGCTGGTTCACCCGGAACATCATTACTTGCCCGGTGGTGGCTGGGTCGGCTGGGCCGCCAATGACCGCACCGTTAGGTGCGAAGCCCTGGAAAGGCGCATCGGGGCCGATGTTTTGCAGTACTATTTGCTGGCCCGATTTTCCGGTGAAATCAATGATGATATCCGCCCTTTCGCCAGGGCCAAGTAGGAGTTGGGTCAATGTGACCGGGCTGTTCAGCAGGCCAGCATCCGTGCCAATTTGCTGGAAGCTGGCGCTATTGGACAATTTCAACAACATGAAACGACTGTCGGTGGCGCAATAAACCCGGAAGCGGTACTTGCCGGGGGCAACGTCCAGAACTGGCCAAACCTTGCCGTTCACCATCATGTAATCTCCAAAGAATTCCGGCATGATGGATGGGTTTGGCAGCGTTGGGTCCATCGGGTCGGATGGTAAAAACAGTTGGCCATCGGGCAAGAAGGACTTGTCCTGGATGACGAGTTCACGCTCATAGTTTCCAGACGGCAGGTTCATGGACAATTCGTTGTTGTCCCGAACGAACCAAGCGCCCGCCAAACCTGCATAAACGTTGAGCCTGGTAACGCCAAGCGAATGGTCGTGATACCAAAGTGGTGCTGCTTCCTGGTCGAGGGAATAATGGTAGGTCTGCTTGGCCCAGGAAGCTCCCTTCTCTGCAAAATTGTTGGTAAACCAAGCCTCTGGGAAGCCGTCGCTTTGAGGTTCCGTATGGCCACCATGAAGGTGTACCACCGTTGGCACGCCCAATGTCGGGTGCGCCATGTGGATGGAGTGGTCAACGGGCAACAAATGCCCATGAACATTGAGCAGGTTGTTCATCCATTTCACGTCCACGGGCACGTTTTTCATGGTCACGAATGTGGGGCCGAGGTACATTTTGACACCGTTGTAGGAATATCCCCAGGTCTTGGTTTGCATCGGGCTACCGTTGGCATCAAAAAGGCCAAGGTTTTGGATGCTTTCCTCCATTGTGATGTTGTAGGTGCCACCGCCAGTGGCATTGATGCGGGGCGGGGATGGCAGTTGGTTGACAAATTTTGGGTGCACAGCGGGGAGCGCTAAAGTGCCGATGGCCGTGCCCAAACAGGTGCAACCATCCGCCTGGATGACATCGTTGGTGGTGTTGGCGTTGTTGTCGTTGCAGGCGGTACTGGGCGTGGTTGGCAAGGCAGCGTTATTTGGCGCACAATCCACATTGTTGCAGACGCCATCGCCGTCGGAATCGCCCCCTTGATTGGCGCAGGGAGAGCCACCAGTCACGGTCACGGTTTGGTTTTTCTCGCAAATCACTACATAGCTCGCCGAATAGTATTTGGCAATAACGTAGTAGGTGCCCGCCTGAACGTTGACCGTTTGCGAAGCACCACAATTTGCGAAGCAACTGTAAAGTGGCTGCCAAGTGCTCGTGAAAACCTTTAATTCGCTAACAGGTGCGCCATTTAGCCCGGTCACGCTGATGCTAACGCTACCAGCAGTTATGACAATGTTGGCGCAGTTTGGCGAGGCTCCTCCGCCACAACCTCCAGAGTCGAAATTATTCGTTTGAGTAGTGCTGCTGGTGGCCGTATAGCTCCCTAAGTACGTATTGTCGGTTGCTCGATAAATCCACTGGACGCCAGTATTTGTTTGTACCGTCCAAGTTCCACTGGGGGCGATAGTGGTTTTGTAAGACTCAGAACTGTTGTTTTTCTTGTACACTTTTATCGCTTGGCAACCAATATTGTTGATGGTCAACGAATTGGCAGCATTGGCGTAAAAACTTATAAATAAGGCTGCCAGGAAAGCCAAATAATGAATCCTTTTTGCGAGGAAAGCACCAGAGCGGACCCGTCGAGGTCGCTGGATAGGGTTTAGTGTTAAATTCATGTTTGTAAATGTTTTAAGTGATAAAAATATTTTGAAACCCATTGCGATGGCAATGGCCAAAAAAGGAAAATATTGGATTAAGCTTTCTGGTAAGGCACTACATCAAGTGCGTAAAATAGGCTCATGGCCTTGTCACAAGGTTAGGCTGAATTTGGATCCCTTCGAATTGGTCGAATGTTACAATTGATAACGAGATGTGAGAAGATGAAGACAAATTTATAAACTCGTTTCTACTTTAAGTTGACTTAATTATTTTATTTTTTGGTGATTTTTGTTCTCCTTAATTGATTGATATTTACTTGGTAAGGCGACATGGAGAACTATTTGGCCACCAGAGATTGAATATTAAAACCAACGATTTGCTCAACTTGGCTTGTGGCAAAGCAGCCTTCCAATTCCTTTCCAATCCTTACCTTCGCAAAACTTTTTTCAAACAAAATAAATCAAGACATGAACTTGAAACCTAACAATTTTGGCCAAATTTTCATCCTACTCTTTGGCCTAATGGCTACTGGCCTTTTTGCCCAAGACAAAGAAAAGGAACCAGCCCCCAAGCGCCCCAACCACGGCTATGCTTTCGAGCAGCTTGGTGCCGTGCTGCCCACTCCCAACGATTACCGCACTGCCGACGGCTCGCCCGGCCCGGAGTATTGGCAACAAAAAGTGGATTATAAAATAGAGGCGACGCTCGATCCGGAAAAGCGACAATTGACGGGCAAGGAGCACATCACTTACCACAACAATTCGCCGCAGACGCTGCGCTACCTCTGGCTGCAACTCGATGAAAACCAACACGCTGCCGAGAACGACCTTCACCACGCCCACCCGCACGATGTTGGCAAAAACATGAGCGAAAATGCCATGAAAATGTTGGAATCGTGGACTCATTTTGAAGACTATGGCCACCGCATCAAGTCGGTGACGGACGGCGCTGGCAAGCCGCTTAAGCATTTTATTGACAACACCGTGATGCGGGTAGAACTGCCGCAGCCATTGGCCCCCGGCCAAAAATTCGACTTCAATATTGACTGGAGCTACGTGCTGATTGACCGCATCAGCAACATCACTTTCGGGCGGGGCGGCTATGAGTATTTTGAAAAAGACGAGAACTACCTTTTTACCATAACCCAATGGTTTCCAAGGCTTTGTGTTTTCTCCGATTTCGAGGGCTGGCAGAGCGACCAGTTCACGGGTACGGGCGAATTTGCCTTGAACTTTGGCGATTACGACGTGAAAATCACCCTGCCCAACGACTACACCGTGGGCGGTACAGGCGTCTGTCAGAACTATGAGCAGATGCTGACGACAGAGCAGTTGCAGCGTTGGAACAAGGCCAAGGCCAGTGGCGAACCAATCGAAATCGTAACGCTGGACGAGGCCAATAAATTGGAGAAAAAGAAGAAATCCAAAGACCTGAAAACCTGGCACTACAAGGCCGAAAACGTGCGGGACTTCGCCTGGACGGCCTGCCGCCGCTTCATTTGGGATGCCATGTCGGTGAAAAACGAGGACGGCAAGCCCGTGATGTGCATGAGCTATTACCCGAAGGAGGCCTACCCGATTTACCGCAGGTACAGCACCAAGGCGGTGGCGCACACCCTCAAGACTTACAGCAAGTTCAGCATCCCGTACCCGTACCCGACGGCCATCAGCGTGGAGGCACAAAACGGCATGGAGTACCCCATGATTTGCTTCAATCCGGGACGGGCGGAGGAAGATGGTACTTATGACGAAGGTTCGAAAAACGCAGCATTGACGGTCATTTTCCACGAAGTGGGGCACAACTATTTCCCCATGATTATCAACTCTGACGAGCGCCAGTGGGCTTGGTTCGACGAGGGAATCAACACTTTCATGCAGTACCTCACGGAGCAGGAATGGGACAACAACTACGACTCCAATGAAGGCCCGCCGCATAAGATTGCCGGGTACATGAACCAAGACCCCGATGATTTGGAACCCATCATGACCAACTCGGAGAACATTATTGACTATTTTTCAAACGCCTACCGCAAGCCTGCCACGGCGCTGAACATCCTGCGGGAAACGGTAATGGGCCGGGAGAAATTCGACTATGCTTTCAAGGAATACTGCCGCAAATGGGCCTTTAAGCACCCGACGCCCGCCGACTTTTTCCGCAGCTTGGAAGATGCCAGCGGCCAGGACCTCGACTGGTTCTGGCGGGGTTGGTTCTACGGCATCGAAAAAGTGGACATCTCGCTCGACAGCATCGAGTGGCTGAAAGTGGATTTGGAGAACAATCCTGAGGCAAAGAAAGATACTTTTAGTGATACGATTAAAGCACCTTTCGAGACACTGACCAAGGCCCGGTATCGGGAAGAAGTAAAACAGTTTCCAGTGGAAAAGGACACAGCCTTGGTTGATTTTTACACCAATTACAAGCCTTGGCAAACGACGGACAGTGTGCAAACTAACACTATGGTTCGCTTTGACGAGACCTTTTCCAAAAGAGAAAAAAAGGAGCTTTTTGCCGACAAGAACTACTACGAACTTCGGTTCAGCAACAAGGGCGGCCTCGTGACGCCCGTCATTCTGGAGTGGACATTTACGGACGGTACAAAGGAAATTGAGAGCATCCCCGTGGAAATCTGGCGAAAGAACGAGCAGCAATTCACACAGGTTTTTGTGAAAAACAAGGAGGTGAAATCCGTGAAACTCGACCCTTGGCGGGAAACGGCGGACGTGGACGAAACGAACAACACCCGCCCGATGCCCACTGAGCCAAAGCTGTTCATGGTCTATAAAAAGCACAAGTTCGAGAATGGCGAAAACATGATGCAGAAGGCGAAGAAACGGAAGCCTTTAAAGCCATGAGCCACTAGCTGCGAGTTTCGAGTTCTGCCCAGCATTGCTCGAAACTCGTAGCTTGAAACTCACAACTCAAATGAGTGAATTCCTCAGCTTCCTCCAACTCGGTTACCACCACATCGCCGACCCGAAAGCGTTCGACCACATGCTGTTCGTGGTCACGCTATGCGCCGTTTATCGGTGGACGGACTGGCGGAAACTGCTCGTGCTCATCACCGCATTCACCATTGGCCATTCACTGACACTGGTGCTGGCGGGGCTGCATATCCTGCAAGTGCCGAGCGATTTGGTGGAGTTCCTGATACCCGTGACCATCGTTTTGACGAGCCTACACAACATTGCCACCAAGGGATTACTAAGCCCGACGCAGGAGGGATTGGTAAGCCCAATGGAACTGCCGGGCCCTTCGGGCTTAGCAATCCCTCGTTCCTCGGGCTTAGCAATCCCTTCGGCTCCAGTGTCGGCAATCCTTCGGGACATGAGAACGAACTACCTCTTGGCACTGTTCTTTGGCTTTATACACGGCATGGGCTTCGCCAATTATTTCAGTGCCCTGATGGGTGAATCGGGCAATATCGTTCTGCCGCTTTTTGCCTTCAATGTGGGCATTGAACTGGGGCAATTGATGATAGTGGGCGTGTTTTTCGGCTTGTATTTTTTGCTTGCGCAATGGCTGAAACTTGCTCATCGGGACTGGAATTTGTACGTTTCGGGGCTGGGCGGTGGCGGGGCGCTGGTGCTTATTTTGCAAAACCTGTTTGGAGGATAGGACACAGATTGAACTGATTAGACAAGATTAAAACTGATTTTTTTCAGTGTAAATCAGTTAAATCAGTCAAATCTGCGTCCTATCAAGCCTAATATTATCATGCTGATTATCAAGCTCTTAACTTCATTGCTCATCTCCTTGGTCGTCGACCACGACTTCAAAATGAGCGTGACGGAGGTCGTTTACACCGAAGAAAAAAAGGCATTCGAAGTGAAGGTCTATCTCTTCATTGACGACCTGACGGCCACGCTCACGGGTGACCCCAATGCTACATTGCCCGCCAGCAAAACCATTGGCGACTATGTGTTGAAGCACTTCGAACTGAGCGTAAATGGAAGTAAGCAGGCGCTCAGCTTCCAGTCCATTCGCCAGAAAAACGACCAAGTGTTGGCCACGTTTTCCACGCCCGTTTTTACCCAAAAAATAAAAAAGATAAACATCAAAAACTCCCTCCTCATCGAGAAATTCAAGGAGCAGACAAACATGGTCTATGTCCTGTTGCCTGGCAAGGGGCGGGAGACGGAGCTGTTGAATGCTGGGGATGTGGAGGGGGAGTTTGAATTTTGAGAGAATAAACTGTGAATCAAAAGTCAAAGTAAAGTATGGCTGTAAAATTGGCTAAATCAGAGCAAGAGGTTAATACGCCTTTGGGTGTTGTCCGCTGTGGATTTCATTGTAATGAAATTTATAGTTCATTAGGTACAGCTCATTATAAAAACGGAGTCTCAGAGATATTTG
>JANPLH010000238.1:0-1700 GCA_031426435.1 Saprospiraceae bacterium
CCAAGTACAATCTCCAAAAAGGTGAGCGTCAAGAGGCTCATCAAGGTATCAAAACTTGCGAAGTTGGGTAGTACGAATTCCATGCGAGAAGAGTTTGTAGCCGCCAAAATTATTTTGCTGGCTGTTTAAAATAAGCCAGCCAAATAAATTTTGCGGCTACATTGAGGCGCAATTTTACGAAAAAACCCCTTTCTCGCCCCCTCGCACGAAATTTATTACCTTATGAACTACTTCTGGCAGCTTCATCAAATGGAAATGACCTTGGCCCTGCGTCACCAAAAGGCTGGCATGGTCGTATTTTTCAAAAATGGCCTCAGCCGATTCAAAAGCCACCGAATGGTCGAATTTGTCGTGCACGACCAACACCTCGCCCACCTTTGCTTTGGCCAAAGACTCCACAAGGTCAGTATCATGGAAATGGAGGCCGTTGAGCTTCCGATGCAGGATCTCCTTCAGCGCTTCAAAAGCAGTGCTCGATAGGTTTACGAGCTTCGCAAAATCGGCCACCACTTTGCGGGTACTGGCTGGTACGGCAATGAGCACCAGTTTTTCTACCTCGATGGTATTGTCCAAATGAGCCATAGCGAACACGCTGGTCGAACCGCCAAATGAATGCGTGACAATGGCGTGTACCGGGCCTATCTGATTCAAGACTGCCCTGACGGCCCCAGCAAATTCTGGTAAATTGGTCTGCTTGCCGCCCGAATTGCCATGCGCAGGCCCATCAAAAGCCACCACCCGAAACCCTGCCTGAACCAACCCCGGCACAAAGCTGCGCAACGCCGTCCCCCTCGATTCCCAGCCATGCACCAATAGTACCGTGCGCACTCCCCTACCCCATTCGTAGCCCTTCAAAATGATTTTGCCATACAGCACCTCGAAGAGTCGGGCACTTTCGATTACGTCATCCGTGCGCTTGTGGACGGCCCGCAACCTAGGCGTGGTGAAAATCTTGTAGGCGAAATTGGCGGCAGTTTTTGGGAAAATGTAGCCCAAAATCGCAAAGCCCCATTTCACGAAAATGAGGTAAAAGGGGTATTCGCTCTGCTGTTTTTGCGGCAGGGTTTCCAGTTGGAAGTTGGGGATTTCGTAGCGGGATTTGGTCATTATCATCATGAATCAGGTTTAGAAAGTTTAGTAGGTTTAGTAGGTTAAGGCAGGCGTTCTTCAAAAAAAAACCAATTGGTATATTTTAAGGTCTCAGCCCATCTATTAGAATCACCAGTTGCCGAGCCATCACATCAAATGGCTTTGGACTGACCTGTGCCCTCGCCAGCAAGATGCCGCCCTCCAAAGTCCCGATGAACAGCGTGGCGAATTCCGCCTTGTCAACATCAGTCCTTACTTCACCACGCTCAATGCCCTTTTCAAGGGTTCGGATGATGCGGCGCTCCCATTCGGTCAGCGCCAATTGCACTTTATTGCGCAGGTCGGGCAGCATATCGTCGGCCTCCACAGCGGTATTCTGAATGGGGCAACCGCCCGCCACTGGTGGGTTTAGGATGCGTTCCCGATAGAAATAAACGACGGCCTTCAGCTTGTCGAGGGTATTTTCAATAACGCCAGTCCGCTCTTTGAGGGCATCGTAAACCTGCTGCACGGCATGGTCAAAAGCAGCCAATGCGATTTCGTCCTTCACGCCTTTTTTGTCCAAACCTTCCCGCTTGAAATTGCCGTAGATGCCACCCTTGGACAGGCCA
>JANPLH010000239.1:0-1707 GCA_031426435.1 Saprospiraceae bacterium
CAAAGCCAATTTAGCAAGCCTTTCCTTTAAGGCTGTTTGGGCTGGGCTTTCCTTCAATGGCTTGTTTTGAAAGCCGGGCAGCAAATTTTCCCAAACCAAATCCAGTGCCCCTTGAAGGTCTGCGGATTCTTCGGTAATGGCAATCACGGCATCCAATTCCGGCAGCACGAGCATGTATTGGCCATAAGCGCCGTCGCCACGGTAGCTGTTGTGGCGGCTGCGCCACATCTGGTAGCAGTAGCCCTGCGCCCAGTCGCTCTTGGCCCTTTCTTCGGGTTTGAGGTTGGGCTGTTGCAAGATTTTCATGGTGGTCGCTTCCTCCACCCATCCTTCGGGCAGTACCTGCTTGCCGTTCCATTTGCCTTTTTGCAAAAACAGCTGGGCGAACTTGGCCATGTCCTCTGTCTTGATGCGAAGGCCCCAGCCACCCACTTGGTAGCCAGCAAGGTCTTCTTCCCAATCCATGCCTTCGATGCCGAGCGGGAAAAAGAGCCTTGGCCGCAGGTAATCAATCAAGGACTGGTGCGACACTTCCTGAACGATGGCCCCGGCCATATAGGTAGCCAATGAGTTATAGAGGAATTTGGTGCCCGGTGGGTTAATGATTGGCGTGTTGAAAAAAGCGCTTATCCAATTGTCCTTGGTGGAAGCAATGGTGAAACTGGGGTCAGGGTCTTGCCCGGCAGTCATGGTCAGCAGGTCCCGGATGGTCAGTGCGGCGAGGTTTGGGCTGATGTCCTTTGGAACAAATTCCGGGAAAAAAGTGACCACTTTGTCAGACAACGAGATGAGGCCCTCGCTCACCGCAAAGCCTACTGCCGTTGCGGTGAAGCTCTTGCTGCAAGAGTACATTGTATGCCGCAAGTCAGGGCGGTAAGGTGACCACCAAGCCTCGGAAATCACTTTTCCATGCCGCAAAACCATAAAGCTGTGGAACTCGTGCTTGCTTTTCTCAACGGCATTCAGGAAGTTGGCGATGGCCTCGCTGCTGACGCCCTCTGCTTCGGGGGTACTGCGAGTTAGGCTTAAAATGGACGATGCAGGCTGTGCTAAAGCGATTTGACCCAGAAAAAAGCCAAGCAATAAAACGCTAAAAATTGGTTTGAAACTTTTCATCTAACTGTCTTTTTGATTAGCCCCAAAGGTATAATTCCAGCATCAAATACAATGGTTCGTGAGGTTTCAAGTTTCAGGTTTAACGGAAATGCCTGCTATATTCATTTTTGTGAAGGTTGCGTTGCTATCAAAGCCATTTCAAAAATGCTCGTCGCCTCCAAATTACGAGGAACCTCCCTGAAACCTGAAACTTGAAACCTCACAAACGTTTAAAATAATTGACTTATCTAATTTCATACTTCGCAAATCCCCGCATATAGCCTTGTTCCTTTTCCCCACAAAAAATCTCGATTACCTTGCCAGCTCCAGGGTCTTTAAAGCGAAGTTCCATCCAGCCGTTTTCCAATTTTGGAGTCACCTCCAGCCTTTTGCTTTGGTTCAACAAGATGCGATAAAACTTGGGCGTCCGGCTGAATTTGATGCGCACCACCCTATCCTTCCCTTGCAGTTCTACGGTTTGCGAAAAATCCTCAATGGGGTATTCGTTTTGACCATATTGCACCAATGGCTGGTCGGCAAATTCCTTTTTATTCGACGGCAAGTTCGAGCGGAACGACAATCCCGGCTATTTTGATACCCCACCCGCCGTTT
>JANPLH010000240.1:0-1180 GCA_031426435.1 Saprospiraceae bacterium
GTAAACATGTGTACCTGAGCCTGGAAAGTCAATATCGTTTTGATATAAGTGACAATCGGGACCACCTGCAACATGCGGCGGGACTATGGGTGATATTGGGCAAATACGACAAGGAGCCCAAAATCTCGGATGCTGACAAAGACGGCGTACCGGACACCGAAGACCAGTGTCCCAATGAAGTGGGCCTGGCTGCCATGTTTGGATGCCCTGACTCCGATGCCGACGGCGTGGCCAATCGCAGCGACAAATGCCCTGACCAAGCTGGAACTGCGGAACTTTTTGGTTGCCCAGACCGGGATGGCGACGGCGTTGCAGACCACCTCGATAATTGCCCCGACCAGGTTGGATTAGCTGCCAAGCAGGGCTGCCCAGAGACCGACCGGGATGGCGATGGCGTGGCCGACACAGCCGACAAATGTCCTGATACAGCTGGAACTTCGACGGCCAGCGGTTGCCCTGATGGAGATGGCGACAGCGTAGCGGATGCCGACGACCTATGCCCCAAGCAGGCGGGCCTACCTGCCTTCAAGGGTTGCCCGGATACAGACCGGGACGGCGTGCCGGACACCGAAGACAAATGCCCAAATTCGCCAGGAAATGCTGCGAACAAGGGTTGCCCGGAAATCAAAGCGGAGGTGAAAGCCATATTCGACCGTGCGCTCACCGATGTACAATTTGAAACCGGCAAGTCGGTGCTGCTCACTTCTTCCTATGTGGTTTTGGATGAAATTGTGGGCATTATGAAAACTTATCCCGACCACAAGCTCATGATTCACGGTCATACAGACAGCGTGGGCGAAGCAGACATGAACCAAACACTCTCCGATAAACGTGCGAAGGCTACCTATGACTACCTGGTGGCAAAAGGTGTTAGCCCGGGCCGCTTGAATTACAAGGGCTTTGGTGAATCAAAACCCGTTGCCGACAACCGTTACGCCCCTGGCCGGGCCAAAAACCGGCGGGTGGAGTTTGATTTATATGTGCAATAAAGCGAGTCGTCACCTACCCTCCAAATCTTTTTGGAGGGTAAGTTGATAGGCTGCTTTAAAGCCCCATTATTTGATTCTATTAAATTCTGTTTTGCAATAGTCCGTGCAGTTTAAGCCCGGAAATTTGGTGAATTAAAAAAGGTCGTGAAGTTTTGCGTTGCGACACCAAAACTCACGACCTATGGACAGTA
>JANPLH010000241.1:0-4005 GCA_031426435.1 Saprospiraceae bacterium
CTCGTTTACCTTGTTCAAGGTCGTTCAAGCCTTGTTTGATAATCGCTTTCTCACGGTCATTCAGCTCATCCCAAAAATCTGTGCGAGGCTTGAGTAAGTTTTCGATTTGTTGGATGACGCCCTCATCCTCCACCTCTGCCAAGTGCTCGATAATGCTAAGTTTTCTCGTTTCAATATTTACATTCATGCAAATGAAATTTAGAAAAGCAAAGTTAACAACAATTTTCAAAGGAGTTTTGCGCTTTTTGCCCTTCCTTTTTCTTCTTTTTTCCTGCAAAAAAGCTGAAAAACGCTCCGACGCCTACGGCAATTTCGAGGCAGTGGAAACCATCGTCAGCGCGGAGGCGAACGGCAAGCTGCTGTTCCTGCACGTTGCCGAAGGCGAACCCCTGAAAGCAGGCGAATTGGTGGCGCTCGTGGACACGACGCTATTCCACCTGCAAAAACAACAGGCCGTGGCCAGCCTTGGCACCATTGGCAAAAAGCAGCAGGACCCGAACCCACAAATCGCCGTGCTGGAAGAACAGCAGCGCAACCTCATACGGGAGCGTGACCGGGTGCAGCGCCTCCTCGCCGACAAGGCCGCCACGCCCAAGCAACTCGACGACCTGAACGGCCAAATCGAAGTAGTAGAAGCCCAAATCGTGGCGGCCCGCAAGCAGGCTGGCACAGTGAACACAGGCATTTTGGGCGAAAAAGACCCCGTGCTGGCGCAAATCAAGGTGCTCGACGAGCAAATCCGCCGCTGCTACGTGCGCAACCCCGTGGACGGCACCGTGCTGACCAAAATCGCCGAGCCAGCCGAGGTAGTGGGCTTTGGCTCGCCGCTCTACAAAATCGCTAATTTAGACACCTTGGAACTACGGGCCTATATGAGCGGGGCGCAGTTGCCCGGCCTGAAAATCGGGCAGCAAGTAAACGTACTGGTGGACCAGAATGGGGGAGGGGTAAAGCCGATTTTGGGTACGGTGAGCTGGATTTCCAGCAAGGCCGAGTTCACGCCAAAGGCCATTCAGACGCAGGAGGAGCGGGTGAATTTGGTTTATGCTTTTAAAGTGAAGGTGGCGAATAATCAAGGAGAACTAAAAATCGGAATGCCCGGCGAAGTGCAGATATCCAACTAATCAAGCAATCTGTGAAAATCCGTCTTATCTGTTAAATCAGTGTCCCATCCAGTGCCATCCGCCATCAAAATATCCAATATCAGCAAGTCCTTCGGCAAGGTGAAGGCGGTGGACGATGTCAGCCTGGAGGTTCGTCCCAGCGAGCTTTTCGGCCTCATCGGGCCGGATGGGGCGGGCAAGACGACGCTGTTCCGCATCCTCGCTACGCTGCTGCTGCCCGATGCCGGGGAGGCCAATGTGCTGGGCTTTGATACGGTTAAGGATTATGGCCAAATCCGCAAGAGGATTGGCTATATGCCGGGGCGGTTCTCGCTCTACCAAGACCTGACCGTACAGGAAAATTTGGAATTTTTCGCCACCATTTTCGGAACGAGCATCGAGGCGAATTACCATTTGATTAAAGATATCTACTCGCAACTGGAGACTTTCAAAAACCGACGTGCGGGGCAGCTTTCCGGGGGCATGAAGCAGAAGCTGGCGCTCAGTTGCGCCCTCATCCACCAGCCCGAACTGCTGCTGCTCGACGAGCCGACCACGGGCGTGGATGCCATGAGCCGCAAGGAGTTCTGGGACATGCTCGACCGGATTAAAGCGCTGAATATCAGCATTTTAGTCAGTACCCCGTACATGGACGAAGCGAGCCGCTGCGACCGAATCGCCCTTATCCAGCATGGTAAAATACTCTCGTTGGATACACCCGACGGCCTGTTGCGAAGCTACCAAAAACCACTGCTGGCCGTGCGCTCGGCAAGCATGTACCGACTGATTCAAGACCTGCGTGGCTATGAAATGACGGACACGGCCTTCCCCTTTGGCGAGTACCTGCACCTGACCACGAAGGGTAGGGTAGCGGAGGCCGCAGTCACTGAATTTTTGCGAAGCAAAGGACATGAAAAAATAGAGGTGAAACAGGCCGAAGTGACGGTGGAGGACTGTTTCATGGCCTTGATGCAGTGACCTTTATTGCTTGACAAATTTGAAAGGCATCGTTTGGCCATCAGCGGTGGCGATGCCAATATAAATCCCGCTTGGCAAACTTGAAACGTCGAGCTGGCGCTTGGCTGAAAGGGGCGATTGAACGACCATTTTCCCAGTTAGGTCAAAGACCAAAACGTTCATTGAGGCAGTATTTTTACCCTTGAAATCCAAGGTAATCGTATGGCTGGTCGGGTTGGGATAGGCAACAAGCTTGGCTGAACTTGCAATTTCCTCCTCTATGGCGGTCAGCCCAAAGCAGGGGCCGTTGCCGACCTCAGCGAGCGGAAACGCATCGTCCTTGTAGCACAGCAGTTGATAGGACCACCCATCAACGGCCACACCCCACCAACTCTGAAAAAAGCCAAGTTCGGGACCAAAAAGTTCGTATATGCTGGTTTGTTCGAAAAAATTGCCATCGGCTTCAAGCGTGTTTCGTTGGGTCATTTGCCCGCCGAAATCAAGTGTTTCTATAGCTGAAACCGTGAGCGGGTAGTTCCACAACATGGGGAAATTGACCGTTTCGTTGAGTTCGAACTTGTTTTTGAAACTATAGTAGCCCGAGTTTGAGCTGTCCCAAATCAAGAAAATGGAATCGGCGGATTGCCGGATAAAAACATCGTGGTTGTCCACTTTTACAAGCGAACTATCCAAGATGGAGCCTTTCAGCTTTTTGCAATTATTGTCGCCGATTAAGGTGTCCTTCTCGTATTTCAGCACCAAAAAGCCATTGAAATTGGTCCAATAGGTTTGAAAAGTGTAGCTCCAAGTAGCACCAGCCGGGGCAAATTCGGTCTGGGCAAAGGATGAGGAAGCTATAAGCAGCAATGCAAAAGCGAGTAAAGCATTTTTCATGGATTGAGTTTTTTAAATAGACAGGCCATCAAAGTTAAAAGGTTTGAAACATTGCCGCATGGGAACTGCAATATTAGCAAAAGGACTCACTAAAAAATTCGGCGCTTTCACCGCCGTTGACGCCATCTCGTTCGAGGTGCGGGAAGGCGAGGTGTTTGGCTTCCTCGGGGCTAACGGGGCGGGCAAGACCACGGCCATGAAAATGCTCACGGGGCTGCTTTCGCCGACGAGCGGGGAGGGTAGGGTAGCGGGCTTTGATGTTTACAAGCAAGCGGAAAAAATAAAGCGGAACATCGGCTACATGAGTCAAAAATTCGCCCTCTATGACGACCTCACCGTGCGGGAAAACGTGCGGTTTTTCGGCGGCATCTACGGCCTAAAGCGACGGGAGGTATTGGATAAAACGGAGCAGCTGCTGGAGGAACTCGAATTGCAAAGCGTTGAAAAACAGCAAGTTGGTTCATTGCCGCTCGGCTGGAAACAGCGCTTGGCGTTTAGTGTGGCGCTGCTGCACGATCCCCGCATCGTCTTCCTTGACGAGCCGACTGGCGGCGTGGACCCCATCACCCGGCGGCAGTTCTGGGAGATGATTTACAAGGCGGCGGCCAACGGCGTCACCGTCTTCGTGACCACGCACTACATGGACGAGGCCGAGTACTGCGACCGGGTGAGCATCATGGTCAATGGCAAAATCGAGGCGCTGGATACGCCGGGGAACTTGAAACGGGCTTATTCGGCGGGGAGCATGGATGAGGTGTTTTTGAAGCTGGTGAGGGGGTAAAATTGCCGCACTGTTTCATGGTTTCATTGTTGCTGAGCCATGAAGCAATTCAACAATAAAGCAATTCAACAATGAATAAATTTTGGGCCTTCGTCAAAAAAGAGTTCCGCCACATCCTTCGGGACAAGCGGACGCTGCTCATCCTGCTGGGGATGCCCGTGGCGCAGGTCATCATTTTCGGCTATGCCATCACCAACGAGTTCAAGAACGCCGACATCATCGTGTTCGACCAGGCGAAGGACGACCTCAGCTTCAAACTCACGCAAAAGC
>JANPLH010000242.1:0-10535 GCA_031426435.1 Saprospiraceae bacterium
CATGGCTTTTCCCGGGCTATGAAATTGTGGATACCTATTCCATCAAGTTGACGCGCGATGCAGAGCTTTATATTGATGATGAATTTTCAGGCAATTTGATTCAAAAAGTAAAAGAAAGTCTTCAAAAACGCAATATCGGACCCGCTTCCCGCTTCGTTTATGATCGGTCAATGCCTAAGGCTTTTCTGTCATTTCTGACTGATACTTTCGATCTTGAAAGCGTAGATTTGCTTCCCGAAGGGCGGTATCACAACAATTTCGACTTTTTCAAATTCCCTGACTTTGGTTTGGCGGAGTTGAAGAACAAGCCGCTGCCACCGCTGCCCTACAAGCCATTGGCCGATAAAGCTGGTTTTTTTGATGCCCTTCGTGGCAAAGACCATCTGCTGGCCTTCCCGTACCATTCGTACCAAACGGTGGTGGATTTTTTTGAAAATGCTGCGCACGACCCCGCCGTTACGAAGATAAAAATCACGCAGTACCGGGTTGCGAAGCAAAGCCGCATCATGGAAGCGCTGATAGAGGCAGTGGAAAATGGCAAGGAGGTATTTGCATTTATAGAGGTAAAAGCCCGTTTTGACGAGGAGGCGAACATCAACTGGGGCGAGCGACTTTCAGCCGCAGGCGTGAAGGTGGCGTACAGCTTGCCCGGCGTGAAGGTGCACGCCAAAATGGCGCAAGTGGAACGCCAGGAAGGCGGTGGCTTGCAGGCTTACACCTACCTCAGTACGGGCAATTTCCATGAAGACACTGCCAAGATTTATGGCGATTTCAGCTTGCTGACCACCGATGTACGTCTTAGCGAAGAAGTGGCCCGCCTATTTTTTTTCCTGGAAACGGGCAAGCGGCCAGAAATCCCCTTCGAGCATTTGATGGTGGGCCAGTTCCACATGCGGGATAAAATTGATTGGCTGATAGACCGGGAGATTGCCAATGCTAAAACTGGCAAACCGTGCGGAATTGCCATGAAAGTAAATGGCATTCAGGACGAAAGGATGATTTTGAAACTCTACCACGCCAGCCAAGCAGGAGTGCCTATCCGTTTGATTGTCAGGGGAATATGCTGCCTGGTACCCGATATGCCGGGCTTAAGCGACAATATTCAAATCGTCAGCATTGTTGACCGTTACCTGGAACATGCACGGGTTTTCTTGTTTCACAACCAGGGCAACGAAGAGATATTCCTCGCCAGCGCTGACCTGATGACCCGCAATCTGAGCTATCGGGTCGAGACCGTCTTTCCCATTTATGACGAAACCATCAAAAAGACTTTGATGGAAGTAATAAGGCTGCAATGGAGCGACAATTGCAAGGCTCGAATCATTGACCGGGAGAACACCAATGCCTATCGGAAAACAGAGGGGCCGAAGGTGCAGTCGCAAGTGGAGACGTACAACTACTTCAAGAAAATGATGAATGATAAATGATGAATGTCCCCCGCATTCATCATTCATCATTTATCATTCATCATTAAAGCAACGGTGCTATCACCTCCCACACCGTCTCCAGCATGATAACTTGCCCCTTCTCGTTGGGATGAATGCGGTCGCCCTGGTTCAAGTCGGGTATTCCGCCAACGTTTTTCAACAAAAATGGAATCAAGGTAGCACCATGTTCTTTAGCCAATTTCGGGTACATCGCTCGGAAGGAGGAGGTGTAGGCTTGGCCCATGTTTGGAGGTGCTTCCATGCCTGCCAGTACCAGCTTCACATTAGGGTATTTGGCCTTTACTTTTTGGAGGATGGAACCCAGATTCTTGATAGTCTCTTCGGTCTGAACGCCACGTAGGGCATCGTTGCCGCCGAGTTCCAGCACGAAGATGTCCACGGGTTGCTTGAGCACCCAGTCCACCCGCTCATTGCCGCCAGCAGATGTTTCGCCACTAAGCCCAGCATTGACGGCACTGTATTTGAATCCCAATGAATCGAGGCGCTGCTGGATGAGGGAGACGTAGCCCGTGCCCACCTCGGCAAGGCCATAGCCTGCCGTCAGGCTGTTCCCGAAAAATAGAATGGTCTTTTTTTTGGAGGATGGCGGAGCCTCGGTTGAGGTGGCAGCATTTTCAGGCGAGTTGTTATCCTCTTTGTTTTCTGTTTGTGCGCAAGATTGCATGGCCATGCAAAAAACAAAGAAGAGACTAAAGCGGAACATCATATTTTAAGGTTGAAATTATGGTTGATTTGAAATGAATAAAAGCAGATTTTCGGTTTGTTTCAATACCTCCTTTAAATGCTTACTTGCTTTGAAAGTTGTCACAAGGTGACAAAATAATGGAATTGCAGTCAAACCTGAGTTCCCTCCTGCATCTATTGGCTGTTTTTCCGTTATTCAAATCCACTTAACTGGTCAAACATGATAAACGAATCCAACATAATATTGTATCCTACTGCTTTTAAAAAAGTAGTTTTGGTCGAAGACAACAAAGCGGAGGCCGACCTTACCCGCATTATTTACATGGAACAATCCATTCCTTGTGAAATAATTCATTGTAAAAATGGCGAAGAGTTCTTGACCCTGCTCACTTCGATAAACCAAAACGAGATTTCCTACGTCCTTCTCGACCTGAACATGCCAAGGGTGAGCGGTTACAACGTTTTGACTGAACTTTCTCAAAGGAAGGAATGGAAGAACCTAACAGTCATTGTTTTCTCCTCTTCCAGCAATTCTAACGACATATCAAAATGCTATGAATTGGGTGCCAAGGCCTATGTGGCCAAGCCCCTCGAACTCGCCGAACTCGACCGAACCATCCTTTCCATCCACCAATTTTGGGGCAATGCCAATGTGAAGCCACTTCACCATATTTGATTGATTTGGGTTGATGAGGTAGAAAGGTGTTAATCAACGTTGCAGAAACCGCAAATTCCGCTTAAGCCCCTCGAATTTCGTGCGCTTCACCGCCGATTTTTTAAACAGCTTCGCAAAAACTTCCTCTGTCATTTCAAGCCAATCCCGCTCGCTCATGCCCAATAAATCGGGGTGCGGCGCAAAAGCAGGCTCTTGGTGCTGCTGCGCAAAACGGTTCCAAGGGCAAACCTCCTGGCAGATGTCGCAACCAAAGGCCCAGTTTTCCATCTTCTCCTGAAACTCCGTGGGCAGTTCCTCCCGCAGCTCGATGGTCAGGTAGCTGATGCACTTCGAGGCATCCAAGAGGTAGCCTTGTGGCGAGATGGCCTCCGTCGGGCATGCCTCGATGCAGCGGCGGCAGGTGCCGCAATGGTCACGAATGGGGTCGTCGGCCACCAGTTCAAGGTCAATAATCAGTTCCGCAAGGAAAAAATAAGAGCCAGCGCTGGGGCGAAGGAGCAGGGTATTCTTTCCGGTCCAGCCGAGGCCGCTGCGCTTGGCCCATTCCCGCTCCATGACCGGGGCCGAGTCCACAAAGCAGCGCCCATCCACTTCGCCAATGTTCTCTTGGATGAAGCGCAGCAGGTCTTTCAGTTTCCCTTTTAAAACATGGTGGTAGTCTTCGCCGTAGGCATAGCGGGCAAGTTTGGGCGCAGCAGGGTCTTCTTGGGTTTCCTTCGGGAAATAATTGTGCATGAGCGCCACCACTGTTTTTGCCCCCGGCACCAGCTTGGTGGGGTCGGTGCGCAGCTCGAAGTGGTTGGCCATATAACCCATTTTACCGTGATTGCCCCTGTTCAGCCACTGCTCCAGGCGGCGGGCCTCGTCGTCCAATGCTTGCGCTTTGGCGAAGCCGACGAAATCGAAGCCGAGGCGGAGGGCTTCGGTTCGGATGAGGGTGGTATTTTTTTCGGTTGAAGACAAACGGTTGACAGTTTACCGGAGCTAAGGTCGGGAATTTTTGACGAGCGGTTACAGTCAGCTTATTGGTAATTGTAGCTTCAAAAGGTCTTTGGATGTAAAGTGTTCGATGGTTAAGGAGTTGCAGCAACGGGTGTTGTTGCCCGTATTTGATTCCTCACTTTTTCAACCCCGGGTCCAACCGATACGCCTTTTCAAAAAACGGTTGCCCCAATTCCGGCTGCCCGCTGTCCCTGTAAGCCGAACCAAGGTAGAAGTTCAAGATGGCGCTCTCCGGGTCGTATTCCAGGCCCTGCTTGAACCATTTGATGGCATCGGGGAAGTTCTTCTGAATGGCGTTCACGGCACCGAGGTTGCGCAGGGCATCAATCATGCGGGGGTCGTACTGCACGGCCTTTTCATACACCTCCTTGGCCTTGTCCAATTGGCCGCTCTCGAAATAGATGATGCCCATGTTGCTGTAAACGAGTGGGAAATTGTTCTTGTATTTTATGGCGAGGGTGTAGTTTTCCATCGCCTTGGTATAGTCTCGGGTCTTGGGGTCGGGCTTGGCGGCCTCCTCCCGGTAGTAGGTAAGGCCGAGCTGCGAGTAGGCATCGTGGTAACTGGGATATACTTCGATGGCATGCTCAAACACCTTCCTCGCCCGTTCGTATAGCGCCTTTTGCTCCTGCGGGTTCGTTGATTTCAGTCCCTTCTGCACGATTTCAAGGCCGTAATGGAAGTTCAGCTTGGAACTGTTCGGCGAGGTCTCGATGTCGTTTTCATAGAGCGTATAGCTGTCCTTCCAAGCCGCATTTCGGCTGATGGTGAGCATGGAATAGCCCAGCAAAATCAAGGCAGCAATGGCCATCAAGCCCTGAGCCCGCTGCAGCAGGTCCACTGGGTTGGTCTGCGTGGCCGCAATATCTAATTTGAATATTTTCATCAAAACCAAGGCCAGTGCCAACGCAAAACCGGGCGATGCGGCATAAAGCAGCCGGTCGCCATAGCTTGTACCGATGGTGATGAAGAGATTGGTGAAGATGCTGAAATTGATGAAAAAGAACAGGATAGCAAACGACCAGAGGCTGCGTTTGCGAAGCCCCAGTATGGCCACAACGCCCAAGCCGAGCCAAGCCAGCAGCGAGAGCAGCACCCGCCAATCGGCCCAGGTGGTGAGCGGTATCTGGTTGAAGCCGAAGTCGCTGCAAAGCGGGTAGGGCAGCAGGAGCGTCCAGAGGTATTTGCCGAGGAGCAGGAAGGCGTTGGCGTAGTAGGCGCCGCCCTTCGCCGCCACGAGGATGTTGTCAAGGGAATAGGTCTCGCCGGGGTTGGTCAGCGAGCCGATGACGGCCTTGCGCACCAGCACGAATAGGAGTGCCGGCAGCAGGTAGGGTAGGGTGGTGAGGGCTATTTTTTTGAAGTCGCTTTTGGTGAAAAAATAAAGCATCAACGGTACGATGGCCACGAAGGTGACGGCGTTTTCTTTGCAGAAAAGTGCAACAGTATAGCTCACGAGCGAGGCGGTCATTGCGCCTAACTTATTGGTAGTGATGTATTTGTGCAAATACCAAAGCGCCAGCGTTGCGAAGCCGAACATCATGATTTCGTCCCTGCTCTTGATGTTGGCCACCACCTCCACATGCACCGGGTGCGCCATGAAAAACAGGGTGGCCAGCAGTGGCAGCAGCACCGAAAAGCCCTGCATCCAACGGGCTAAAGTGAAGAAAAGCAGCGCCCCGCTGAGGGCATAAAATAGGATATTGACGAAGTGGCTGAGGCTGGGCTTGTCCGGTGCCAGCTCCCATTCGATGGCGAACATGGTCATGGGAATGGGGCGGTACAGCTCGCCGGGACTGTTCCAATAGCCATGTCGGCTGTGGTGTTTCCAGAGGTCGGGGATGCCCTCGAAGCCCCGTTTGGTGATGAAATTTTCTTTGATGACTGAGAAGTCGTCGAGCACATAGTCATGCCCAATCGTGTTGATGTACAGCAGGAAGCTGAAGCCTGCGATGGCCACGGCCCAGGGCC
This sequence comes from Saprospiraceae bacterium, assembly GCA_031426435.1. Classification (GTDB taxonomy): domain Bacteria; phylum Bacteroidota; class Bacteroidia; order Chitinophagales; family Saprospiraceae; genus UBA6168. Next base: position 5,782 of record JANPLH010000242.1, read on the forward strand.
AAAGGCGGGGCTGCTTGTTGGCGATGCTTTGCTTGGGCTTAGGGGCGGGCGTTGGGTTCGGCTTGTTTTTTTTGGACGACATAAGGTTTGCGTTTGAATGCTTGGCAAATGTAGTTAGCAGCGCAGATTTTTTTGGTCAGACTTGCCAAGTTTCAAAAACTTGGTAAGTCTTGCTATACCCCGTATGTTTGCATACATTCACCATTTTCATGAAAATAACAAAGACAAAGCTTTTGCTGGCCCTGCTGCCGTTGGGGGCTTCGCTCCTGGCCCTCCATCCGGCACCTTCGCCAGTGGCATGGGGTTTTTTCGGCCACCGCAAAATCAACCGCATGGCCGTGTTCACACTGCCGCCTGAGATGCTGGTTTTTTACAAAAAGAACGTAGACTGGCTCACCGAACATGCAGTGGACCCCGACAACCGACGCTACTCTACCCGCCATGAAGCGCCCCGTCACTTCCTCGACCTTGACCGCTATGGAAAGCCGCCGTATGAGTCGCTGCCACGCAACTGGACGGACGCACTCATGCAGCATTACCAGTATTTTTATGTGAATGAAAATGGCGATACGCTACGCTTGGTCACGTCGCCTATTGCGGAGCAAACAGACTCGTTGGCGTTCAACCAGCGGCTTTTCAAGCAGTTGAAATCAACGGTTTCAAGGAAGGATTTCCGCCGTTTTTTTAACCAAAACCTGCTGCAGCAATACTATGAGGATGGCCCGATGCGCATCCCCTGCGATTCTTTGGCTGCCCTGTTGGGCAATGTGGCGCTGCATTGCCGGGAGGTTTTCGTGGTGGACACGTTTTCGCAGCATGGGGTGCTGCCCTATAACTTGGAGCAGATGCTCCGCCGCCTCACCGAAGCCTTTTTGCAACGGGACGCCCGTCGCATCCTCCGCCACTCTGCCGACATCGGGCATTACATCGCAGATGCGCATGTGCCGCTGCATACTACTGCGAATTACAATGGCCAGTTGACGGGTCAAGACGGCCTCCATGCCTTTTGGGAGAGCCGCTTGCCGGAGCTTTTTGCGGAGCAGGAATATGACTTCTGGGTGGGCCAGGCTGGCTTTATCGAAGACCCGAAAAGCTATTTTTGGGATATTGTTTTGAAAAGCAACTCATTGGTGGACAGCGTTTTAGCCATAGAAAGGTCGCTGCGCAATGAGTTCCCGACCGACCGCCAGCTTTGCAACGAATACCGTAACAATGTCTTCGTGAAAACACAGTGCGAGGACTTCGCCGCCGCCTACCATGAGCGCATGGGCGGCATGGTGGAGTCGAGGATGCAGGCGTCCATTTCGGCAGTTGGAAGCGCATGGTACACGGCCTGGGTGCTGGCTGGGCAACCCGACCTCTCCACCATTGGCGATGAAACGGCGACCAAACCCGATTCCACGGAGCTTGAAATCCAAAAGGCCGTGCAGGGCGGTCGGCAATTGGGTAGGCCGCATTGATAGTCAATGGACTTTAGACGATAGACATTAGACCGTAAGTGGCATATTAAGCCTGTCTAAAGTCTAAAGTCTATTGTCTATCGTCTAAAGCCTATTGTCTATTCAAAATAGTACATTTACAGCTTCCTATCAGAAATTTTTTTACAAACATTCATTTCATGAAAAAAGCATTACATACCCTCCTTTCGCTCTTCACTTTTCTTGTATTGGCGCAAGCCCAAACCCATACAGTAACACTGAACGGCATTGCCTTTTCACCGAGCAACCTCACCATCAATGTGGGTGAAACGGTGCAGTGGAGCAATATGGGCGGCACGCACAATGTGAACGGCTCACTGACGGCTTATCCCACCAACCCGGCAGGTTTTGGAAATGGGGCTGCAGCTGCCGCACCTTGGTCGTTTTCGCACACGTTCACGGTGCCGGGCGTTTATCAGTACCGTTGCGACCCACACGCCAGCCTTGGCATGACGGGCGTCATCACTGTCAACGGCGCAGCTTCTGGCGACGTGATTATTACGGAAATCAATTACAACAACCCAGGCTCGGGCGTTGACAGCTTTGAGTTCATTGAACTTTACAACAAAGGCCCGCTTGCTGTCAATCTACTTGGGTGGCAGTTTGTCAGTGGCGTCAACTATACTTTTCCATCCTATGATTTGACTCCGGGTAATTATGTGGTCGTAGCCTACGATGCCGTGAAATTCAACCAAGCTTTCGGTTTCACACCGCTTGCATGGAACCCAGCCAGTTTCAATGGCTTGAATAACACCGGGGAGAACATTATCCTCGTGGATGCCGATAGCGTTTTTATTGACTCTGTGCACTATGCTGACAACACACCCTGGCCCTCCGCACCAGATGGGCAAGGGCCCTCCCTCGTACTTTGCGACTTTGATGCCGATAACGGCAATGCAGCAAACTGGGCAGCGGCAGTGACTGGTACCGGTTATTCAACGGGTGGCATCGAGATATTGGCCAATCCCGGTGAGGCTTCTGGCTGCGCCTCAGGGCCGGTTGTCGGCTTTGCATTCCCAAGCGCCGATGTGCCCGAAAGTGCGGGGGATGTCTTTGTAACACTGTCCATCAATGGGGGTAATGCAAATCCTACTGTGGTTACGGTATCCTTGAACCCAGCCTCCACTGCGACAGCAGGAAGCGACTTTACGGCGACCTTTCCCATGACGGTGACTTTTGCCGGAGGTGTGGCGGCTGAGACCCAGACCATCACGATTCCGATCGTCAACGATACGGATATCGAACCGATGGAAATGCTGATGCTTGACATCACCAATGCCTCGAATGGCGCTACCATTGGCAGTGGCAGCTTTTCGTTGAACATTACGGATAACGATACGCCCATTTCCAACTTGCTTGTCATTACAGGTGTTTTTGATGCGCAACCGGGCGCTCCTGGCGCAAAAGGCGTTGAATTGAAGGCGCTCCAAAATATTGCCGATTTGAGCATCTACGGCATTGGTTCTGCCAGCAATGGCGGCGGTACGGATGGTGTGGAGATTACTTTGCCAGCAGTTGCATTGGCAGAAGGGGAATGTGTTTACGTAGCTGCGGACAGTGCGCTGTTTATGGCCTATTTTGGCTTTAATCCGATTGCCGATGGCAACGGCGTAAGCATCAATGGCGACGATGCCATTGAGTTGTTTGAAAATGCGCAAGTGATTGATGTGTGTGGAGATATTAGCTATCCAGCTGGCAGCACCCTGGCTTGGAACTACCTCGACGGCTGGGCATACCGCAAGGACGGCACTGGCCCTGACGGCTCTTTTTTCAACATCAATAATTGGACGATTGCGGCAGGGGCATTGATTGGTGGCACCGACAATGCGAGCGCACCAACGCCATTCCCGGTTTGCGATTACTCGCCTATCGCCCCAACCAATGCCGATGCAAACGATGATGTCGCCACCACGGATATAAATACTCCTGTAACGATTTTCATTCTATCAAATGACATCGCTCCAAATCCATTGACGGCTATCAATATTACGATGCAACCATTTGCAGGCACCGTAACCGTTAATGGACTTTCGGATATTACGTACACCCCAAATCCTGGATTTTGTGGTGCTGACTTCTTTGAATATGAAATTTGTGACGCCAACGGCTGCGCCGTAGCGATCGTAACTATCACTATCGAATGTCCTCCAAATTACTTGAACACCGACATTGGAACAGCAACTGAAGTGGATTCAGAGGGTGTTCCTGTAAAGCTTGGTGTTGCCGTTGAGCTCAAAGGCATTGTTCATGGCATTGATTATCAAGGCGTAAATGCCCAAGGTGCGCCGTTGCAATCGCTTCAGTTTTATTTGATTGATGACACTGGTGGCATTAGTGTTTTCAGCAACGAAAGTTTCAACTATACGGTGCAGGAAGGCGATGAAGTTTCCGTTAGGGGAGTTATAACGGCCTTCAATTGTTTGACTCAAGTAGCGGAAGTGGATACACTTTGGGTCAACTCAACAGGGAATCCTACCGTGACACCGGCCATTACAACCTTCATTGATGAAAGTTTTGAGTCTGAGTTGATAAAGCTAACAAACCTAACCTTGGTTGACCCTGCTCAGTGGCTTGGAAATGGAGGTAGCTTCAATGTCGAAGTGACCAATGGTACTTTCACAAATACCATGCGCATAGACAACGACAGTGAATTATCAACAATGCCGGCTCCAACTGTACCTTTTCATGCCACAGGTCTTGGAGGGCAATTTGACAGCAGTAGCCCTTGTGATGGCGGCTATCAGTTCCTCCCACGCTTCATGTCTGATATTGAACTTTTGAGTGCCTCGAAAGAGTCTGTTTTGGAAAGTAAAATCAGCTTCTACCCTAATCCAGTCGGCGATGCGCTATACCTGAAAAGCGAAATCATCATTGAAGACTTGGTGATATCAAATGCACTTGGCCAACAGGTATCGAGGGTCCAAAATCCATCGAATTCCATCTCGGTCGGACAGTTGCAAGCTGGCATTTACCTCATCACCTTCCAAGCAGGAGGTGCTGTGTGGACGAGCAAGTTTGTAAAGGAATAATACATTGTTTCATGGTTTTATGGCTTCATTGACACATAGTTTCATTGTTGCCCTCTAACGACAACCGTGACATTTTAACAGTGAGGCAATGAGTCAATGAAGCAATGAGTCCATAAAACAATGAATCTATGAAAAAATACTGGTGGAAAATACTCGGCGTCCTCCTGCTCATCTACACCTTTGTGTTTGGGCTGCTAACGCCGTTGAAAACAGGTATTAGCGGTGCAACACCTTTCAGCCTCAAAGC
>JANPLH010000243.1:0-6309 GCA_031426435.1 Saprospiraceae bacterium
TTGAGGAAAGTCCACGAACTCTGGCCGCCAAGGTTGCACTGGACAAACGAATGGACAAGCCATTGCCGCTTGCGGTACCTCCTTCATCAAATAGCGTTTGAACGCCGCTTAGCGCATCTGGTTTTACCCACATTGAAACTGTAAGTGCAGAGAAATCACGCTCCATGAAACCACCGTCAAAACTATAACGGACTGCGAGTGCGCCGTTAAAATAGGCGGATGAGCCGCCTTCTACGCCATCTTTTGTATAAATTGGAACACAAGGTGATGCTCCGCAATTACTGTGGTGGTTATTGCCAGAAACATCGTTGGTGTTTCCCTCGAAAGTCCACCATGCCGTTGGCGTCATGTCTGACCAATCGTATGATAGCGGCATATCTGCAGAAGTTGATGTCAGATTAATAGTGCCGCCACCAGCGCCACAGTTTTCGGGTGTGCTCGAATAACTTGCCAAAAGGCCCGCAGTACAATCGGGGTCGGCACAGTCCATCAATCCGTCAAAATCGTCATCGAAGCCGTTATCGCAAACTTCAGGATAGCAAATCGGGGATAGCACAGTGCTTGGTATTATCGTCCAGACGGCGCTCGAAGGGGTCCTCCAATAAACCTGGTAATGGTCGCCACCTGTGCCTTCTTTATGAACAAGCTCTATATAATAACTTGTGCCAGCAGTAAGGCTAATAGTGCCTGATGTCTGTTGTGGGTATTTAGTGTATTCTGCGACATTTGTCCATCCAGATACGCTTGCGATATTTACTTTGTTTAGAGGTGAAGCATTGGTGCTAAGGTATAACCTGGAGGCATCATCGGAGGTTATGTTAAAACTATAATTGCCTGTGACCGTCGGCTTTATGTGGCCAAATACCCTTGTGCCATAGTTGTCGGCGAAGTTGGATGCACCTTGAAAGGAACTGATAAAACCTGTTTGATTATAGTTGTTAGGATAGTTTGGGCCACCCATCAAGTCATAAATCGTGCTACCAGCCAATCCAGTCCAACGCTGGAAGGTAAGGCCGCCAGGCCCGCACGATACCGAGGAAGGGCAAGTAACCATGCCAAGGGAAACTGCATCCACTGCCAAACCCACACTTGCCCTCGCATTTGAAATGCGAAAATTAAGGATTGGGTCTTGCGCATCATAGGTGAAGGTATAGGTATATCGGGTCCAACTCAAGTTGGTGAAACTTGAACTTGCTGGTACCGCCCATGCCTTTACGGTCTGAAAACCACTTGTGTAGCTGATGCCAAGGTTGGCCACTGTTGAAATCTGGGTGCTCGCCGCCGCACTGGGAAGTCCTCCACTGAGCGCCTGTGCCCAAGAAGCCCCATAGAAGCAAAGTGAATAAGTCTCACCGTCCACCAATTCAAGATTGTTGCTGAAATTGGTCAGCATGTACCAAGCGTCGTTGTTGTTGGGCAACCAAATAAAATAATCGCCTTCCGGGTTGTTGACGGTGGCAGGGTTGTCCCTCACCACAAATGAATTGGAGGAAGTTTGCGTCCGCCAAGGCATGGCAGTGGTTGTATTGTTGTTGGCCAGTACTGCTATTGGCTTGGTTTGCAGTGTGCTTGGGAAGGTCGTCGTGCTCAAAAGTTCATCGAAACTGTTGTTTGGTAACAAATTGTCAGAACAACCGCAAGACAGGCTGAATCCGCTCCCACCAAGCGTAGTTGATAAGCTAAGGCAAAAATCGTCAACATACAATCGAGGCGACGAGGTACCAGTTTTTGTTGCGCCAATTTCGGCATAAACAGCAGTGGCGGGCGCGGTCCCTTTCAAGAAAAACTGCTCGTAGCTCGTGACATTAGACAAAATGGGCTGAATAATGGTACTGATGGTCGAACCGCTGGAGTTTATCCAACGCAAGTAAACCTCTGCGTAGGAAGGTGCCGGGCTCGACACCTTGGCCCAAACCGAAAGTTGGTAGGTCGCCGATGGCGTTATAACAAGCCTTTGATTAAGGCTGGCTGAGCTTGTGACGATTTGTGCAGCTGAAGCACCGGAATAAGCATCAGCTACAGCCGTATTGTTCACGGTACCCCCAGAAATGACCCAGTTGGTCATCCCAGTTTCAAAGCCAGGATTGCTTGTCAAAATACAGGCCCCTGTAGTAGGTATAATTTCTTCTAAGCAAAATTCGTCGAGCTTCATGCGACCGGAAGCACCTGATTTAAGGGCATACACCTCAATAGAGGTTGCACCAACAGGGGCCGTAGCGCTTATCGTGTGCAATGTATAGGTTGTGGCAGTAATGGTTACAGTTGTCGAGGTGAGAAGCGTACTGCTACTGTTCCTAAAACGAATGGAAACTTGGGCACTGGATGGGCTACTCTCAGTCTTTGCATAAAAGGTAAGGTTATAAACACGGCCTACTATAATACCAGTCTTGTTTTGTAGAATGGAAGCACCGTTGCTGTTCAACCTCGCTGCGTTGGTTCCTGAGTAGCTGTCACTGGTATAATCGGAACCCGATGCGGTCCAGGTAGAATAGCCAGCAGTTTCAAATCCAGTATTATTAAGAAGCACGCAAGTAGGTGGCATGAACGCTGCCACCATTTTTTCATATTGGCTGGAAAGCCTTAAATAGACCCGTTCCCCGAAGTTGCTGCAAGACTTGGCAAAAGGGGCATCTGCTTTAGCATGGAGCATTCCAATCAAAAGCAAAAGCAAAGTCAGTAAATATGGTATGGGTCTACGTATGACCATAAATGATTCCTTCAAGGCTGGGGGGTGGGTGTATGTTCTTCGTGCTTGAAGATTTCTGCGAAAATCAAGCAGTGTGTTGTTGCTTTTAAAAAAAAAGGGGAGACTTTAGGTGGTTTTCAATAGATGCTTTTTCAATGGTTGGTTATTCCCTAAGCATCTCAACTTTGGATAGGCAGCCAGGTTGGTGGCTCCTGAGGTAGTCAGAATGTAAATTGTTATGGAAAGGATTGTACCAAGAACTGGACAAAACACGAAGATGTACGAAGTGGGTGCTTGAGTGTACCATTTTGTTTTAGTTTTTGTTTGCGCAAGCTTTTTTATCAAAAAAAACCTAAAACAAGGGTTGACCTTGTATTAAGAAGCCAAGCCACTTGCCTGCAAACAGTGAACTTGAACGTAGTTTTAAGGGTAATGAAAGGAGATGGATTGTCCAGCAAAATGAAGCATTAAGTGCTCAAATTTGATAGAATCTAACCATGATGGGGGAAAACAAAAGGGGAGAAACAAAGGATAGCCAAGAATTGTACCAAAGTAAAAGCTGTTCTTCTAAAAATCCGGTCAGGAAGCTTTGTCGGGAAAATCATCTTCAAAGAAATCATCAAGCGGGTCGCCATGACCTTGTTGCGACCAAAAATCGGTAGGGAGGTTTATGTTGGGCACATTTTCCCAGTAAAAATTATCCAACCATTCGTCATGTTTCTCCAAGCCAAATCCATCGGAAACCAAGGCACTATCTTCTTCCAATTCGCATAAGCGGTCTAACATCTCCAGTTGTTGCCATTCTTCATCATGGCGCTTGCGCAATTCCCGCTTCTTGTTTTCAGCTTCAAAGGCTGCCCCAGCTTCTTCGGAAAGCTCTTCGTAAGGGTCAATTCCTTGGGAGCGAACATGTTCTTCCCATGCTTCAATGTCGTTCTTTGCGGCCTCGTTCACCAATTTGCAATAACAAAAACCTCCTTGTCCAAAAGGGCAGTAATTCCCTGATTCGTACTGGCAGATTTTAACGGTGCCGCCCCGTTCGAAATGCCATGCAATTTGCTCATTTTTTATGGCATGGAGCATGGCATCGTATTGTTGATGCAGGCTAAGCTCAAGCGGCATGTCCCAGTTAAGCAGCCAGCTTTTCCAAAGTGTTATGATGTTTTGCAGGAGCAATTCTAACTGATAGTCGGTTAGAAAGGAACTTGGTGGAAACGCTTCGGCAGGGATGCTGAATAAGTCAGGTAATTTGATAAAATGATTGGCGGAAATTCCTTCTTCTTCTTCTTCAAATGCTACCAACAAGTCTATTTCCAATGGCTTCGGGGCCATTTCGATGGACTGCCGGATGTCTGTTTGTAAGTGATGAAGATACCTGACCATAACGTGTGAGGTTATTTGTGGCTAAAATAACAGTAAAATCTTTACTAAATAATTTTAAGTCAAGTATTTTAGCAAAAAATCTACTTTGTGCAAAAATTCAGCATGAAACGGCCCAACATTCAGCAACAGTTGGAATTGGAACATACCACACGGCGGCTTTTCCTCCAGCAGTCTTTGTTTGGCATTGGGGCATTGGCCCTTGGCAACCTGATGGGCGGGTGCTCCCGACCCAGCAATGATGCCAAAGCATTTGACCTTTTCAACCCGATGGCGCTCAAGTCGCCCCATTTTTTGCCGAAGGCAAAATCCGTCATCTACCTGCACATGGCAGGTGCCCCCAGCCAGTTGGAGCTTTTTGATTACAAACCCGAACTCGCCAAGCTTGATGGCCAAGACTGTCCACCGTCTTTGTTGGAAGGAAAAAAATTCGCCTTCATTCGGGGTGTGCCAAAAATGCTTGGCCCACAGGCCACCTTCGGTCAGTACGGCCAATCGGGCCAATGGATAAGCAACTACTTGCCTCATTTTCAAAAGGTTGCGGACGAGGTGGCCATCGTCAAGTCCCTCACCACCGAGCAGTTCAACCATGCTCCGGCGCAGCTTTTCATGCACACCGGCTCGCCCCGCCTCGGCAGGCCGAGCATTGGCTCATGGGTAACGTATGGCCTCGGCTCCGTCAACGAGAACCTGCCCGGCTTCGTGGTGCTCACCTCTGGCGGCAACAACCCCGACGCTGGCAAGAGCGTTTGGGGCAGCGGTTTCCTGCCCTCCGTTTATCAGGGCGTGCAATGCCGCTCCGAGGGCGAACCCGTGCTTTTCCTCAAAAACCCTGAAGGCATGGATACCGAGCTGCGCCGTGCAAGCATTGACGCCATCAATGAAATCAATCAACTCAGCCACGCAGAAACAGGCGACCCGGAGACGCTCTCCCGCATCTCGCAATACGAAATGGCCTATCGGATGCAGATTACCGCCCCAGAGGTGATGAACATCAACGACGAACCTGCTTATATCCATGAAATGTACGGCACCAAGCCCGGTGAAACGAGCTTCGCAAACAACGTGCTGCTGGCTCGCCGTTTGGTGGAAAAGGGGGTGCGTTTCGTGCAGCTCTTCGATTGGGGATGGGACGCCCACGGCACCGACGAGGCGCTGGCCATTGACATTGGGCACCGAAAAAAATGCGAGTCGGTGGACAAGGCCATGACTGCCCTCATCCTCGACCTCAAGCAGCGTGGCATGTTGGAAGAAACGCTCATCGTTTGGGGCGGCGAGTTCGGCAGGACACCCATGCAGGAGAACCGGGATGGCAACAAGATGCCCTTCAAAGGACGTGACCACCACACGGAATGCTTTTCGATTTGGATGGCAGGCGGTGGTATCAAAGGCGGCGTCACGCATGGCGAAACGGACGAAATCGGCTACTCAACCGTTAGCGGTAAAGTGACCGCCCACGATGTTCATGCTACCATTTTGAACCAATTAGGCTTTGACCACGAAAAAATGATTTTCCCGTTCCAAGGCCGCCCATTCCGTTTGACAGACGTGAGCGGGGAGGTGATTTCAAGCATTGTCTCTTAAAATTCATCATTCAATCATTTATCATCCTTCATCACTAAATAAATATGGCTTTGACTCGTCGAAAATTCCTTGCAACCACTACAGCCGCTGCCGCATTGACGCCATTTGCTGCTACTGAAAAACCCCGCTTTGTGCAAAAGCCTGGTTTTTCTTTGAAAATTCTTGCCACCAATTGGGGCTTCAATAGCAGTTATGATGCTTTCTGCGAAAAAGCCAAAGCCGTGGGCTACGATGGGGCTGAAATCTGGCTGCCCGGCACCGTGAAGGAACGGGACGAACTGATGAATGCCTTTGCAAAGCACGGCCTGTCTTACGGCTTTCTTTGCGGCAGCGGTGAGTCTGATTTTGCGAAGCACTATGACCAATTTGAAAAAATACTGCGTGACGGCGTAGCGCTCAAGCCGCTCTATTTCAATTGCCATTCAGGGCGTGATTGGTTCAATTTTGAGCAAGGCAGCCGCTTCGTTCAGTTGGGCTTGGATGTGTCGAAATCCAGTGGCGTGCCCGTTTATCACGAGACGCACCGTGGTCGTTTGATGTTTGCTGCGCAAATAACGAGGCAGTACCTTGAAGCTTTCCCCGGTCTTCGCCTCACCCTGGATATTTCGCATTGGTGCAATGTGCATGAGTCGCTTTTGGCCGACCAGCCCGAAGCGGTC
>JANPLH010000244.1:0-13909 GCA_031426435.1 Saprospiraceae bacterium
GATGGACTTGTTCAGTGGGCAGATGTTCCAACGGGAGCGTTTCATCAAAATCCGCCACTTGCTGAAGGACGCCAGCCGGGGCATCAAGTTCCACGGCAAGACCTTCGAGGAGGCCATGCGCATCATGGTCAGCCTGACGGAGGACAAGGGTTTCACCAACGTCATCGAGTTTTTTCAACTGCTCGACCTGCTTTCCAACGCCGCCGAGGCGACTCCATTGGCGAGCGAGGCTTTTTCGCCGCAGGCACTACGTTCGGAGAGCAACCGGATACAGGTGGCCTACGCCTATATCCTGAAACATTTCACCGACCCGAACCTGAAAATCGGCGATGTGGCCTCGCAAGTGAACATGAGCGAATCGGCGTTCAGCCATTTTTTTCATAAATATGCTTTCCGCAGTTTCACCCAGTTCCTCGTTGACCTGCGGGTGGGCAGCGCCTGCAAGCTATTGCTCGATACCGACGACACGGTGGCGCAGATTTGCATTAAATCGGGTTTTAACAACCTCGCCAATTTCAACCGCCTGTTCAAAAAATACCGCTCCTGCACCCCCGTTGACTACCGCAAGCGCTACCTTGAAAAGAACGATTTCGACTGGACGAAGCAGGTGACGCCCTGGCAGTTTTTGCCCTCAAAAACCGACACGAAAGGCGTAGCGCACCCACCCGCCTACTCGACGAGGTTGGTGCATTTTTAGGGCGGCTATTTTACCAATTCTTCAAAAAAAGGAGGAAGGAGCACTCTTTTAAATCATTGTTTCTACTTTACGTCCGCTTTTTCCGGTAGGCAGTTTTCGCCTTCCTGAAAAGGAATCAAAACGCAACGAACAATGATGAAAAGAAGAGACTTCCTAAAACACGCCTCCACACTGGCTGGCGTGACCCTCCTGCCCTCCTCCGTTTGGGCTATCACCAAAAATGGCAAGCTCCGCACGGCGCATATCGGCGTCGGGGGAATGGGTGCTTCTGACCTCGAATCCATTGCCTCGCATGGCATGGTGGAGGTGACGGCCCTTTGCGACGTGGACTCGAACAATTTGGCTGCTGCGCAAAAACTGTATCCAAATGCCAAGGTCTATAAGGACTACCGAAAGCTGTTCGCCGAAATGGGCAACGCCATTGACGCAGTCATTGTCTCCACGCCCGACCATACCCATGCCCCGGCCTCCATCATGGCCATGCAAATGGGCAAGCCCGTCTATTGCCAAAAGCCGCTGACCCACCACGTGACCGAGGCGAGGGCGATGCGCAAAATGGCCGAGGACAAAAACCTGGTGACCCAAATGGGCATCCAAATCCACTCTTGGAAGGAGTACCGTGGCACGGCGCAGTTGATTCAATCGGGCATCATCGGCAAGGTGCATACCGTGCGAGCTTGGTCCAATAAAAACTGGGGCTATGATGGCGCTGCCCCGACTGGCAGCGACCCCGTCCCCTCGACCCTCGACTGGAACCTTTGGCTCGGCACCTCACCAGAGCGGCCCTACAAGGAAAAAATCTATCACCCCGGCAATTGGCGCAAGCTGCTCGACTACGGCTGCGGCACCCTCGGCGATATGGGCGTCCACATTTTCGATACGCCCTACACGGCGCTGGCGCTTGACGTTCCAAAGACCATCTGCTGCGAAAGCAGAAAGCCCAACGGCTTTTCTCACCCGGAGCACAACGTGGTGACTTACAAATTCCCTGGCACACAGTACACCACCAAAAAGCTCAAATGGGTCTGGTACGATGGCACGGATGCGCCCAAAAACGACAAGGAACTGGCAATGCCCGCTGGCGAGAAACTGCCCGAACAAGGCTCCATGTTCATTGGGGAAAAGGGGCGGTTGCTGCTGCCGCATATCGGCTACCCGAAGCTCCTCATTGACAACAAGTTTGAAAAAATGGACTTCCCAGTGCTGGAAGAAGTGGACCACTACCACCAGTTCGTGGATGCCTGCTTGGGCAAGACCAAAACCAGCGCCCCGTTCAGCTATGCGGCAAGGCTGACGGAGTCCATCCTGCTGGGCGTGGTGGCAAACCGCTTTCCCGGTAAAAAGCTACATTGGGACAATGCGACCCAGCGCTTCTCGGAGGCGGGTGCCAATTTGTTGCTGGATGCGAAGTATAGGGTGTTTTGAGGAAAAAAAGGGAGCGGGGTGTTTCGCAAGCAGCTCAGCTCCCTTTTCCCCATCTTTCCTATTTTCGCAAATCGTTCTAATCAACTCAACCATTTTCTACTATGAAAAAATTAAACAATCACCTACTGTATGTCATTTTACTGCTCATGCTGCCCTTCGTGGCCATTGCGCAAGCCCCCAAGGGGCAAGCACCAAAAAAAATGGATAAAAAAATGAAAGTCGCTGAAAAACAAACTGCCGAGGCTTTTGAGTCCGAGGCGCAAAACCGAAAAACCCCAACGCCGGGTGTAAATCCCCCACCCCTCACTTTCGATTATGAGTCGGTGCCCGGCGACCCGCTCGGCGTCAAGATTTACACCCTCAAAAACGGCATGAAGCTCTATATGAGCATCAACGACGCCGAGCCTCGCATACAGACCAATATGCCCGTGCGGGCCGGCTCCAAGCATGACCCCGCTGAGACGACTGGCCTCGCCCACTACTTAGAGCACATGATGTTCAAGGGCACATCGAACGTTGGGGCGCTGAAATGGCCAGAGGAGCAGAAGCTGCTGGCAAAAATCTCCGACCTCTACGAGATGCACCGCATGGAGACTGACCCAGAAAAACGGAAGGCCATTTATGCCCAGATTGACGAGACCTCCAACGCAGCCGCCAAGCTGGTGGCCGCCAACGAGTACGACAAAATGGTGAGCTCGCTCGGCGCCCGTGGCACCAATGCCTATACTTGGGTGGAGCAAACGGTCTATGTCAACGACATTCCCACCAACGAGTTGGAGCGGTGGATGAAGCTCGAAAGCGAACGTTTCCGGGAGCTGGTGCTTCGCCTGTTCCACACGGAGCTGGAGGCCGTTTACGAAGAGTTCAACATCAACCAGGATCGGGATTTCCGCAAGGTGAGCCAGGCGGTGAACGAGACGCTGTTCCCCAGCCACCCCTACGGCACGCAGACGACCATCGGCAAGGGCGAACATTTGAAAAACCCGTCGCACGTCAAAATCCACGAGTATTTCAACACCTATTACAAGCCGAACAACATGGCCATCGTGCTGGCGGGCGACTTCGACCCTCAAGCGGCGATTGCGTATGCGGAGAAGTATTTTGGCAGTTATTTGGCTGCGCCAATTCCGCCGTTCAAGTACGAGCCGCAGCCCGAACTGACGCAGGTGGTGCGCAAAGAAGTGCTGGGCCAAGAAGCCGCCTACGTCAATATCGCTTGGAAGGGCGGCGGTGCCAACTCTGCCGACAACGACTATTTGACCCTGATTTACCGCCTGCTGTTCAATGGCCGGGCGGGCCTCATTGACCTCGATTTGCTGCAAAAGCAGCAGGTGCTGGAGGCCCGTGCCTCGGTGACGGCGATGGAGGACTACTCCGTTTTTCAGCTCTACGGCAAACCCCGTGAAGGCCAAACGCTGGAGGAAGTGGAGGCGATGCTGCTGGCTGAAATGGATAAAATCAAGAAGGGCCAGTTCGACGAATGGCTCATCAAGGCTTGCATCAAAGACCTGAAACTGAGCGAGATACGTGCCAATGAGAGCAACAGCGCCCGTGCCGGGCAAATGACGAATGCCTTTATTTTGGGTACCAAATGGGAGGACTACGTCGCCCGTTTTGCCCGCTTGGAAAAGCTGACGAAGGCGGACATCATGCGCTTCGCAAACAAGCATTTCAGGGACAATTACGTGGTCGTCTATAAGCGCAACGGCGTGGACCCGAACGTTCCGAAGGTGGACAAACCAGCCATCACGGCGGTGGCGGTGAACCGTGAGAAATCTTCCACTTTTACCGAAAAATTCTTGGAGCAGGAGTCGCCCCGATTGCAGCCTGTGTTCTTGGACTACCAAAAAGACATCCAGACCAAGAAGCTGACCAGCGGCGTGGCACTGGATTACATCAAGAACAAAAACAACCCGACGTTCATGCTCGACTACATCGTGGAGATGGGCAAAACGAGCGACAAGGAACTGGCGATGGCCATCAGCTACCTGCCCTACCTCGGCACGGACAAGTACAGTGCCGACCAGCTCAAGCAGGAATTCTTCAAGCTCGGCCTCGACTTCTCGGTGAACGTGAGCGACGACCGGGCCTACGTCACCCTTGCTGGCCTCGACGAGTCGCTGGAAGAAGGCATCAAACTGTTTGAACACGTGCTGGCCAACGTGAAAGGCGACGACAAGGCGCTCGAAGGCCTCGTGGCCGACGAACTGCTGCGCCGGGAAAACGACAAGAAGAACAAGACGACGATTTTGCGGGGCGCTATGTCCAGTTATGCCCGTTACGGCAAGGAGTCGCCATTCACCAACAACCTGACGCCCACCCAACTTCATGCGCTCAAACCAACTGATTTGGTCGCCAAAATCAAGGGGCTGTCGGGCTATGACCACCGGGTGTTCTACTATGGTTCCAATGACATCAACCAAGCCGCCGCCCTCGTGGACAAATACCACAAATTGCCAGGCAAGTTGAAGCCCGTCGTGCCAGCGGAGAAGTTCGATGAATTGCAGACCAACGAAAACGAGGTGGTCTTCGTGGACTTCCCAATGGTGCAGGCAGAAATCATGCTCGTGAGCAAGGGTACGGAGCAATTCAACATCGAGGAATACGTGATGTCGGAACTGTACAACACCTATTTCGGCTCCGGGCTTTCGAGCATCGTGTTCCAGGAAATCAGGGAGTCGAGGGCGCTGGCCTACTCCGCCAACGTGGGCTATGCCTCGCCAATGAGGGCCGAGGAGGCGCACTACCTACGTGCCTACGTGGGCACCCAAGCAGACAAGATGCCGGACGCCATCAAGGCCATGAAGGAAATCATCGAGGAAATGCCCGTGTCCGAGAAGCAGATACTACAGGCCATCGAGAGCATCGAGAAGAAGATAGAGACGAGCCGCATCACTAAGGACAATATCTACTGGAACTACCTGACTGCCAAGCAGCGTGGCCTCGACCACGACGTACGCAAGGATGTGTACGACAAGATGAAAATCTCCACGCCGGAAGACCTCAAGGCTTTCCAGCAGAAGCACGTGAAGGGACGCAAGTACACCTACCTCGTGCTGGGGAGCAAGGATAAGGTGGACATGAACTACCTGAAGAGCATCGGGAAGGTGACGGAGTTGAGTTTGGATGAGGTGTTTGGGGAGGAGAAGGTGGTGAAGCCGTAATTGGAGTTTGCAGTTCGACAGGGGGCAGTTGGCAGTCAGGGGGCTGTGAATTACCATCATCTGAGGTGACCATTGTGCAAACTGGTCACCTCATTTTTTTACTACTATTGGATTTCTATAACCTTTTAAAACTCTCTATCATTGTTTTTACTTGTTCAGTAACCTTATTCTTTTTATCAATGAGTTGTTCAAATAACTCAGGTGAAGACTGGGCATATTGGTCAATATCATCATTTTCAAAGACCATTTTGTGCATTGTTATCGTAAATACTAATTGCATTATTAAAGGATAGAATTTAATCATGCTGTCTATCGCTTGAATTAAATTATCTTCGGAAAGTTTCATTTTTTGATTTTCTGGCAAAATCTCAAACAAAGTAGGTTTTGGGGTCTTCTTGGGGTATCCATCATAATGTTTATTACAATTGCATATCCAATTTAGCCTTTCAATAAATGGTGAAAATTTGAAGTCCTTTATTTTGAATTCAAACTCTTTTTCGGAGTATTTTGTAAGAGGTAGAGACTGTTCTTTATCATTATCATCAATTAAAAGTTCAGCTTTTTCAATTAGCTCCGCAATGTAATTCTCATACTTGTGAAACAAGCCAATAAATCCTAAACGGATTGTCTCGTAATAGTTCTCACTCAAATCCTCTCTTGATAAAATAAGAACATTTTTGTACTTTGAGTTGTTTATTTCCTTCAAATCTTCAACAACAGCTCTAGATGAAGCAATGAGGTATAGCTTAAAAAGTGACTTGAATGTAGCAATTTCAGAAACTCTCCTAACAGAAAAATTAAAAATGTTCCTACCCAACTCGTCTTCAAAAGTAAGGTTGAAGTTGGGTATCTTAATGAATTCCTCTATTAAAGACTCAATGAAAGAATCGTACTTGTTTTTTTGCTTCGATTTCTTTTTCATATTTTTCTGCCTAAGTTCGTTTAGCGAAGCGTTTTATTAAAATAAAATTTCCCGTAAACACACAACCTACTAATTGAAAAACACCCTACTCGTTACAAGCTAACCTACAAACAATGGGTTAAAGCAAAGCTTCCTTGCGCAGTAGCAAGGAAGCCCTTTCATCAATTCCCTTTTCCACTCTTATTGTTTGTAGGGTCAACAAGCACAAATGTGGAATTCGGTTTTTCAGTTGGAGGCATAGGTTTGCCCTTCACTGCTGTAACCTCCTTTTTCTCACCTCCACGTGGACCAACTTCTAAGTATTGTCCGGATTTTGGAGTGTTCTGCCCTGGTTTAAGTACAATTTTCGCCATTTTAAAATAGATTTATGATTAAAGAAAATGTTTACCTTGACAAAACATCTTGTTAGTTTAATTAGTTCCCGTTCAAGCAAGCCTAGCACAGCGTGACTTGCGGTCTTCTCACGTTACCCGCTCCTTCCAAGCCTCTGGATTCCTGCCACCATGCAGCACGGCAATAACCACGATGCGTTGTTGCGGTTCGTCAAAAAGATAATAAACCAAGTAGGGAAATTTCTTTAGCGGGGCGATTCGGACGGAGCGATAGCGCTCGGCAAAGAGCATCGGTTGTTCCCGAATCAAGGCGATGGTTTCGGATAGGGCATTGCGGAAGCGCTTGCCAAGCCCTGCTTGCTGTTCGTTGTACCAAGCGATGGTTTCGATGATGTCAAACCGGGCTTCGGGGAGTATTTTGGAGGGGAAGCTCATTGCACTTTCTCCAGTTCTGCTTGAAATTCGTCCCAATCTTGAAGACTTTCGGGATTGGCATCTAAGGCTGCAAGCCTTTCATCAATAATGGACTTATGGGCAGTGGACATGCCTTCCTCGCTCGATTTCATCACTTTTACGAAGCTGAAGTTCTTGATGAGTTCAAGGAAAAAAGCCAGTTTCGAGTCTTGTATATCCAAGGTTATTTTCATGATTTGCTGCTTTTGACGGAAGCAAAGTTCGGTAAATTTTACCATTGGGGGCACACTTTTTTCTTCGATATTTGCCCCGAAATAACACCACCATCAGCCGTGATGAACGCACCATTTTAAAGCTAAACAACATACCATGAAAAAACGAACACCTACCGACAGCATCACCATCCTCGACTGGATGAAGAGCAAGCCCTACCCAGTTTCCCAAGACAATTACGACATGCCCTACCTCAAGCTGTGCCGGGAGGTGTTCGATATTTTGAGCAAGCAGAAGGCATGGTTCGCCGAAGGTGAGGTCAACAGGGAACTGAGGAAGGAACTGGCCTGCATGCTGGTGTCCTATTTTGAGGATTTCATCAGCGAGATTGGGATTTGGCGGGCGTTTATTGAAAAGAACAAGGAACACCACGGCTACTACTTACCCTTCTACGGCCTCTCGGATTATGACCCCGAGTACCTCAACCCGGAGGACTTCGCCTACCTGATTTGGCATTTCATGACCAAATGCCTCGACACCCGCATCTACGCCCCCGACGATCCTTATGTATGGGATTTGGCGGAGGAAATCTATGAATTGCTCGAACCGCAAATCGAAAGTGTAAATGCCACTGATTTTTACGATGATTATTTCAAGGTTCCGGCTGGTTTCGATTTGTTTGAGCTAAAACCAAAGCTGGAATGGTTGGCCACCAAATCGTACCTGATGGGTTGGGAAAAAGGCAAGGATTTCAAAGAGGAATTGCAGGAATTGGTTGACACTAAAGGGTTTGATGCTCGTTCTGAGCTAGCACCTCTACTGGTTTATGCCCTGCGGGACGATTTTATGTACTCCAAACGCTGCTCCTTTGCTGCCATGAACGCCCCGGAGTGGTTCTCTATGGTCGCCCGATGCACCGATGCTAAAAGGCAGGAAATCAGCAACTTGCAGTTTCGTCATCGAGGAGAATACTTGTACGAAGGAGAAGATAAGTTGCATTATGACTTTACCCATTTGACCACTGACCGCAGGTACAAGGTCTTGAAAGATTCCATCAAAAAAAGTGGAAACATGGGCAAAGTTGGAAAGACTGTGTACATGATGACCCTCGTACAATGGAATGGCGAATGGATGATGACGGGCATGATGTCGGGCTGGGATTTGAAGCCCGGCGAAATAGAAAAGGCAAAGCACAAGCCTGTGTACACCCCTTGGATTTTCACCGATGCAAAGCTCCAGCACATGCGGGAGACAACTGACCTGATGTTCAAGTCCTTCGTCGAGTTCTTTGGCAGCCCGCTGGCGCTGTTCAACAACCAAAAGGAAATGGAGCAGGGCACCAAGGATTATTTCAGCTTTTACAACCGCCAGCTTGGCAGCACGGATGCGGAATTTGAGCAACGCCAACGGAAATACCAAGAGAAATCTGGCCTTGGCAAATCAATGGACTTTTCGGACCTACCAAAGGGCGCACACGGCTACGGCATGCTTTTCGTCGAAAGCATCGGCATCACCTCGCTGATGGACTTGCAGGACACGCTGATTTCCCTAAAAAAGGCGAAACCCACCAAAGAAGAGGAGGTTGACCTGTTTTACGACCTCGTCGCCAACTATGAGCCAGTAGTTGCCGAGTTCCTGCTGCTAAATTTTGGCAACAAGAACTTCAAGCACCCTGTAGATATTTCCGAGGTGGACGTATGGCGGGACAGGCATTTTTACTGGCGGTTCTTCCACCCAGAGGAATACGGGCCAAAATATCCGATGATGACGGAGGTGGACATGGGTGATGCTATCTAAATTCATGGACACCATCACCGGCCATATCGGACGCATCACCTTCCATTCCTCCTTTTCCTTCATTCCTCAAAATACTCCTCCATGATATCCGTCAACATCTCGGCGGTAACAGGCTTTCGTCTAAAGCCGTCTACGTCAGGCAGGGCGAGGGCTTTATCCATATCATCAGGGTTGGGGGAGGTGGTGAGCATGATGAGGAGGATATCCGCTTTCTGTTCGGCGGGGAGGTTGTGGTATTCGCTCAAGAATTCCCAGCCATCCATTACTGGCATGTTGATATCTAAGAAAATCAAATCAGGTTTGGGGAATTGCTTCTCAACGACATTGAATTTCCCCTGATGGGTAATATAGTCCAATCCCAACTTTCCATTTTCCGCCGCATAAACCTCTTCGGCCAGGCCTAGTTTCTGGATAATCCTTTTGTTAAAGAAGTTGGTATGAGCGTTATCATCAATTAAAAGTATACAGTTAAGCTTCTTCATTGGTTATCTGATTTTCGGCAAGGGCGAAATGGAATTTGCTTCCCTGTCCGGGAATGGATTCGACCCATATTTCACCACCGTGCAATTCAACGATTTTCTTGCAGTGCGCCAGCCCAATCCCAGTGCCTTCATATTCCGACGAGTGGTGCAACCTGCGGAAAATCACAAAAATCTTGTCCTTGTTTTTGTCTTCTATTCCGATGCCGTTGTCCTCCACCACAAAATGCCAGCGCCCGCCTTCTTGCTCAGCGGTAATTGTCACAATGGGCGGTATGCCTTTTCTATGGAACTTGATGGCGTTGCCGAGCAGGTTCTGAAACAGCAATTTCATCGCTATATGGGAAACGGGAAGCACTGGCAGCGTGCCGATAATTTGGACTTTTGCGCTGGTTTGAACGATTCGGCCTTTCAAGTCTTCCAATACTTCACCAACGATGGCCTCAAGGGGCATTAATTGAAACTCCTTGCTCCTGCCCACCTTAGAGTATTCCAACAATGCGGTAATCAATTCTGTCATGCGCGAGGAGGATGCCTTGATAAAAGATAGGCACTCCCTTGCGTCATCACTGAACTGGTTTCCATATTCCTCTTCCAGCAGATTGGTGAAGCTTGTGACCGTGTTGAGGGGTTCCTGCAAATCGTGGGAAGCGATGTAGACAAAGTTTTCCAGCTCCTTGTTCAGCAACTCCTGCTCCTGTTTTTGCTTCTCGATTACCCGTTTTTGTTCGTATAAATAAGCTTCACCAATATTCGACATGACAATATCCATGAATTGATCCATACCATTCATGATGTCTATGATGGAAATGTGATCGCGCTGCTTTATCAGCACTGGTGTTAAATACCGGCGAATCATGTTCACCAACTCAAACCAGGCTTGAAAGCTGAGCCCGATACGGGCGTAGAAGATGCCGAAGAAATTTAGTTGTGTTAAAAGCGGCGCCCAGTTATCATTAAAAACCGCTTCGTACTGATTGTAAACGGACACCTTCCTTTGCTCGAGGCGTTCCTCCTCCGTCATGCTATTGATAATACTCCCCCAGGCAGGGTGGGTACTCAACTCCGCTTCGGCCCAATCCGAAACTTCGTCCCGATACTGCTCATAAAAGTCGGTATAAATGCGCATACTCTTTTTTTCCTCCTCCGTCAGGGAAGGAAAAAGCAAGGGTATGTTGTAGTTTAGGTCAGTCATGTATCCATTTTGATGGAAGTAAAATCAGATTTACCCCGATTTGTTCAATATACGGAAGCTATTTTGCCATTGGTTTTCGGGCACTTGTTGTTTGTAATTATTGCTTGCTGTTTACATTATTGCTTGCTGATGCGACGGTCTAAAACGCCATGCTACCCCTTCCAAAGCGCCTTTTCCAATTGCTCCATCAAGTTGTTGGAGAGAGCACAACCTATAAGACATCGAGCCTTAATGCAAGAACCTAACCCTGAGGCAAGCCTTCGTTGACGTGGGCCTCGACCTCCAAGAAGTCTTCGACGATAAGGACAGGTTGCCATTAAAAAAAACTTCCTACCTACCTTCGCAAAAAAAAAAACAGCAACATGGCAAGAACGCAATACGGCACCACCTGGTGGGGCGAGCAATGGCTCAACGCCTTATCCAATATTGACTTCAGCAACCGTCTACCAAGGGGCAAGAGCTACGCCAACAAGGGCCTCGTGCTAGCCACCGAGGTGAGTGGAAACCAAATCCACGCCAAGGTGCAAGGCTCTGCCCCAAGGCCCTACAAAGTGGAAATCATCGTGCCCCGGTTCGATGAAGGCGACAAAAAAAGCCTCGTGGACAAGGTGGCCGAAAGCCCCGGCCTCGTGGCCAAACTGCTGAACCGGGAACTGCCACCTGACCTGCTCCAATTTGCTGAAAAACAAGGCATTAAGGTATTTCCACGCACCTGGCGGGACTTCGGCATGAGCTGTTCCTGCCCCGACTATGCCGTCCCCTGCAAGCACCTCGCCGCCGTCGTTTACACCGCCGCCAACGAGATTGACCGAAACCCCTTCCTCGTCTTCGAGCTGCACGGACTCGACCTCGTAAAGGAACTCGAAGGCCGAAACATCCGCATCGCCGACAAGAAGGAAGAGCGCATACTGAGCGTGGAGAAATTATTGGAAATTGAGAAATTGGAAATTGGGAAATTGACGATGCCACCAATTTACTTGCGTGAATCTGCGATTTCCAATTTCTCAATTTCCAATTTCAACCTGACCTCCATCCCCGACGTTGGCGCACAAATCCTCACGCTGTTCAAGCCGCAGCCGTTGTTTTATGAGAAGGATTTCAAGGAAATCATCCAGAAGTTGTACGGCGGTGCTGCGAAGGCGGCCAAGAAGGCACTTCGTGGAGAAACGATACCCACGAGCCAGAAGATGGCCGTCGCTCCGACCGATAGCCTTCACCTCGTTTTCGATGAAAATTTGTTGCTGAAAAAAATCGAGGTGCAAAGCAAGAAGGGTGTGCCAGTGCCGCAGAAACATGCCGGGCTAACAGCCTTGGTCAACCTGTTGTCCGGCTACGATGCCGAGCAAATCCAGCGCAGCCACCCCAGCTTTGCAGCGCTCATGGAGGTCTTCAATTTCGCTTTGTTTTTGGCAAAAAACGGTGCCATCATGCCGCAGTTGCTCGATTGCGGGAAGGGCGGGTACCGCATCCGCTGGCTGCCCGCCGTCATCGTGGAGGAGGTGGTGGCCTTGTTTGAAAAACTGGCGGCTGCACTGCCGCCGGGCATCTCGTCAGTGGAAAAAGGGAAGGAAACGCTGGGCCAAAGCCCTTCGGAAACGCTCAACACGTTCTGCTCCCTGTTCATTGGCCACTGCATCAATGAGGCGGCATGGCACGAGGAGCACCCGCTGCCCAAGCTGTTTTTCTGGACAACCGATGGCAAGCCTACCAATTTTGAGCAGCACAAACATCAGGTGGACGTGACCGTGACGAAAGGGCAGCGGGGCTACGGCTACTTCGGCGATTTCCAGACCTCGAAGGTGCAGACCCGCATCACGGGCCATAAAATCCACCCCGACACGCCGCAACTGCTCCAGCTTTGGCTCAACAATTTTTACCTCACCCACAAGGACTATGTACCGATGGTGAGGGTGGAGGACCTGGACGGCATGTTCGGCATCGAACTGGCCGTGGAGTACCGCCCGGTGCCGATAGAACCGCCCGTGCCGTTGAGCGCCGTTTTTACCCAAAAAAAATACGCCGACGTGAAGTTCGACGTGCTGAAGGACGTGCTGCTACTGGCCGAGTTCTTCCCACAACTGAACGAAATCGTGGAGTCGCAGGGCAAAAAACGCTTGGCCTTCGACGAGGAGGAGTTCGTAGAGGTGTTGCTGAAAATGTTGCCCGCCCTCAGCCTCTTCGGCATCCGAATCCTGCTGCCCAAGGGCCTGAAGCACCTCGTGCGACCAAAGCCCACGCTGCTGGCCAAGCGGTCGCCAGCGAAGGACGAAGGCTCGTTCCTCAGCTTCGACGACCTGATGGCCTTCGACTGGCAGGTGGCCCTCGGCGACCAGTTGGTGTCGGTGAGCGAGTTTGAAAAAATGGTGCGCAACCTGAACGGCATCGTGAAAATCCACGACCAGTACGTGCTGGTGGACGAGGACGAACTTATCAAGCTCTTCCAAAAACTGGAAGAACCGCCCGTGCTAAAGGGCTTCGAGGCGCTGCAAGTGCTGCTGGCCGAGGAGTACCAGGGTGCCAAAATCGGCTTGACGGCAGAGGCGGCGGCGCTCATCCGACAGTACGTGCAGCCAACGGAAGTGCCTTTGCCCGCAGGGCTGAACGCCACGCTGCGCCCCTACCAGCGGGCGGGCTACGATTGGATGCTGAAGAACACCCGCATCGGATTCGGCAGCCTGCTGGCCGACGACATGGGCCTCGGCAAGACCGTCCAGGTCATCGCCGCCCTGCTGCGCTTCAAGGAGGAAGGGATGCTGGCGCAACGCAAGGCGCTCGTCATCGTGCCTACCTCGCTGCTCACCAACTGGCGCAAGGAGATTGAAAAATTTGCCCCAAGCCTGCGTGCCGCCCTTTATCATGGCCAAAAACGCTCGCTCGACATGGCCGAGGCCGACGTGGTCATCACCACCTACGGCATCGCCCGCAGCGAGAACGCTTTTTTGAAAAAACAGGACTGGTACTGCACCGTGGTGGACGAGGCACAGAACATCAAGAACGCCGGGACGGAACAGACCAAGAGCGTTAAGGCCATCCCCGCCGCCGTGCGAATCGCCATGAGCGGCACGCCCGTGGAGAACCGCCTTAGCGAGTTCTGGAGCATCATGGACTTCACCAACAAGGGCTACCTCGGCTCGCCCAAGCAGTTCAACGAGTTGTTCGGCAAGCCCATCCAGAAGGACGGCGACCAGCAGCAGGCAGCGCTTTTCAAAAAAGTTACCGCCCCGTTCTTGCTGCGCCGCCTCAAGTCCGACAGGAGCATCATCGCCGACCT
>JANPLH010000245.1:0-3433 GCA_031426435.1 Saprospiraceae bacterium
GACAAAAGCGACTTAGAGCAACAAAAAATGGCTTTAGCGTTTTTTATAACAAAACCCTTTCCCCCCGACAAGGCTATTTTTTAAGGTGTCATAATTAGCGATTTAATCGCTTGATGACATTCCTTCGCTCATTCAGTCAACCCAATCCCCTCCGCAGTTTGTATTTTTCATAACGCAAGGCTTCTACAACAATGAATCACGCAGTTAGACTTATTACCACAACCATGCTGTGCCTGTCGTTTTGGCAAGCCGAGGCTCAGAAATCCAATTTCTTCATTGCCGACAATATTTCATCCAATCTTTCATCTTACAAGGCAATAAAACCTACGAGGCTTTTTGATGAACTTTCCACGCTTTCCCTCAAATCGGCTAAGATTGAGGATGAAGTTGCTGATGCCATGCTGCTCAGTATGAAACCTTCCAAAATACAAGATTTGCTGAAGAACTCGCCCAATTTCCTTCGGCTCCAGCTTCCTTCAAAACAAGATGGCAACTTCGAACTTTTGCTGTTCAAAGCGAATATTTTCACACCAGATTTTCAAGCGGTATTAGCATCCGGTTCTACCGAACTTATTGATTTTCAAGCACATGCCTATTATTGGGGCATGGTAGCTGGCGATGAATCGTCGCTGGCAGCCATTGCCATCCACAAGGACGAAATCATGGGTTTCGTCAGTGCTGATGGCAACAACTTGGTGCTGGGCAAGCTCTCCAACAGCACCGATGGCACCCATGTATTTTACAAGGAAAGCGACCTGAAACTGACGCACGAAGCAGGTTGTTTTACTGACAACCTTCCGCAACCAGCCTACAAGGAGCCTATGACTTACAACGGCGAGAAAACCCTTGACAAATGTGTGCGGATGTACCTCGAAATTGACAACGATGTGGTCGTTGGAAAAGGTGGAGCCGCCCAGGCCATTGATTATATTTTGGGCGCATTCAGCCAGGTTTCCC
Organism: Saprospiraceae bacterium; assembly: GCA_031426435.1. Lineage (GTDB taxonomy): Bacteria > Bacteroidota > Bacteroidia > Chitinophagales > Saprospiraceae > UBA6168. Next base: position 958 of record JANPLH010000245.1, read on the forward strand.
TACTTTATGCCAATGAAGGTATCACCATGTTGGTGAACGAAATCAAGGCTTGGGACATCACAGACCCATACATTGGACCATCGTCAGGCGAATACCTTTCCCAATTCAGGACCAAGCTTGGCAGCAATTTCAATGGCGACCTCGCCCACCTCGTAGGTACTAAAGGCGGTGGCGGCGTTGCCTATGTGGACGTGCTGTGCAATAAGTCGGTTGGTATGAGCTATAGCCATTTGTTCCTTTCGTATTCGAATGTCCCTACCTATTCATGGACGATTGAGGTGATGACCCACGAAATAGGCCACAACCTCGGTGCAAACCATACCCATTCCTGTGTTTGGAACGGCAACAATACAGCACTTGACGGATGCGGCCCCACGGCTGGCTACAGCGAAGGCTGTACCGCCCCATTGCCGACCAACGGCGGCACCATCATGAGCTACTGCCACTTGCTAAGTGGGGTAGGCATCAATTTCAACAATGGCTTTGGCTCACAGCCGGGCGACCGTATTCGGGAAAGGATTGCAAACTCCTCCTGTTTAAGCAGTTGTGCTGCTGCGTTACCGGATGATGCTGGCATCTCGAAAATCACATCCCCAGCAAATACTATTTGTGAAACCGCTGCTGTGCCAGTGGTCACTTTGACGAATTTTGGAACCAACCCTTTGACAACAGCAACCATTGCATACAGGATAGACCAAAATGACTACAGTTATTACAGTTGGTCGGGCAACCTGGCAAGTGGCGGCTCCACTGCCTTAGCGCTGCCAGCAGTAAGTTTTCCAAATGGAGCCCATACATTTTGCGCCAAAACAACTAAAGCGAATGGCGTCTCAAATGTGAATCCGGCCAATGATATCAGCTTTGCCAATTTCAACAGCCTTTCCATCAACACCTATTATTTGGACCAGGACAAAGACGGATTTGGCGATGATGCCGTCTCAACCACCAATTGCCAGCAGCCGATTGGTTATGTGGTGAATCCAATGGATTGTGATGACCAAGACCCGCTGATTCACCCCGGCTCACCCTGTAGCGATGGCGACCCGTGTACCTTGCGGGATGTGTTGAACAGCAACTGCAATTGCGTTGGAACTTATGTTGACTCCGACAACGACTCGGTTTGCGATGGCAAAGATGTTTGCCCCAATGGAAACGACCTCCTGGACGAAGACGGTGACGGCATACCCAATTATTGCGACTGCAACCCAAGCATGACGGGCTTTTCTGGCAACCAGCTCAAGCATACGGGCATGGGTACGAGTTCCATCACGATTAATTTATCGGATAACGACAAGAACCCAGCCTTCACGATTTCCAATATCGGGGCAAAAACTTCGGGAAGCCCCAGCCAACGTTTTATAGACAAGGTGACGGTTAAATATTTGGATGGTAATGGCGTCCTTAATGTTTATGGCACTTACCTCGGTAGTGCAACCAATATGGTCAATATCGTCATTGAAGGCGTGGTGAAAACTGTGACCGTACTGCTGGAAGATGGGTATGATGGCAATTATGGAGGCAACCTATATATTGATTTCAGCCCAATTGCCTATTGCAAAGGCTGCTCAGATGCCGATGGCGACGGCTACTGCAACGACGAAGACCAATGCCCCGATTTCAACAATGCCTTGATAGGCACTCCTTGCAATGACTTTAACGATTGCACCATCAATGACGCCTGGGCCTGTGGCTTCTGCGAGGGCATTTTTGCGGACCAAGATGGTGACTGGCATTGCGATGCTTCCGACAATTGCGCCAGCACCTACAACCCCGAACAATTGGATGCCGATGCGGATGGGGTAGGCGATGCCTGCGACATTTCCTATTGCAATAACCCAGTTTCCATTGACTTTCCAGTGAACCCTTTGACCCATACCGGGTCAGGTGCTTCGCAAACGACCATTGATTTCCCATCCGGCATTGCCAATATTGGCTTTACGGTTTCGGGGCTAAGTAGCTATAACATCGGGGGCAATAACAAAAAACACATAGAACAAGTCACAGTTAAGTACATCAATGGCACTGGAACAGAAATCGTGCATGGCATCTATTCCGCAAACCTCTTTAATGAAGTGGAAATCAGCATTCCCAACATCGTGAAATCATTGAAAGTGGAACTGGCAGATGGGGACGGAACGCCAAGCAATATGGAAATGAGCGTCAACCTGGGCACTGTATCGGCTTGTGCAGTAGGAGCCATGCCAATGGGGGATGCTGCTTCCAGCAATGCGGCCTTCCATGACTTCACCATGCACCCAAACCCTGCCAATGACCATGTCATGCTAGACCTGGGCATGGTACAGCCTACTGCCGACATTACCCTGACCAATATGCAGGGGATAAAAATAGGACGGACCAGTGTCGAAAACCAGCGCAACGTGCCACTCAACTTCCGGGAACTGCAAATTGGAGGTCAGTTCGTATTTGTCACCGTACAAGTGCCGGGTCACTTGCCTATCACCAAGCGGTTGATGTT
>JANPLH010000246.1:0-24820 GCA_031426435.1 Saprospiraceae bacterium
CAAAGTCGCCGCTGAGGGCAGCCCGCACCATGCCGCTGAACTGCTCCGGCAGGGCATTGGCAATGACAGAGATGACCCCATCGCCACCACAAGCGATGAGCGGCAATGTGAGCGTATCGTCGCCAGAAAGCACGAGAAAACCTTCAGGTCGGTGCTTGATGATGGAGCAAGCTTGGTCAATTTGCCCGCTCGCTTCCTTTACGGCAATAAACTTTTTGCTGGCCCTTGCGAGGCGCAGCGTCGTGTCGGCGCTGACATTGGAACTCGTGCGGCCCGGCACGTTGTAAATGATGATGGGCAGCGGCGAAGCTGCCTCCAGCGCCATATAATGCTGGTAAATACCCTCTTGCGTGGGCTTCACGTAGCTTGGGCTGCTCGACATGATGGCCGAGAAGCCTTCGAGTTCATAGTTGCGCAGCCGCTCCAAGAGGTGCAGGGTGCTGTTTGCCCCAAAAAGGCCAGCCACGACGGGCACCCGCTCATTGACCTTCTGGAGGGTAAACTTGAACACCTCCTTGCATTCGGCGGTCAGGAGCATGACGGACTCACCCGTTGAACCGAGCGACACGATGAAGTCCACCCCACCCTTGATGACATGCTCGATGATGCGTTCCAAGGCGTCAAAATCTACTTTTCCCTTCTTGTACGGTGTGACGAGGGCCACACCTGTACCGCTAAACTGCTGCTGCTTCATAAGTTGGTCGCAACTTTTTCATATAAAATACCACCTGTTGGAGGAACGCCTTTAGGTCTGTTTTACCGGAGGTGTCAATCATCAGGTCGTAGCAATAAGTCTTCTCAGTGAACGGCCCGACCCTAAACCTTGCCTTGGAATGGGCGGCAAGGTAGTCGAGCGGGAGCACGGTGCTTTTGGTGAGATTGAGCAGGAGGTCGAAAGGCTGCTCCTTGAATTCGAGGGCCTCCCGGCTGTTTGGGCGTAGGCACCAGTCCATTTGGAGGCGGTTGAAGGCCGGGAAGGCAAAGCTTTCGCCCTTCAGCTTGTTGTTGAAAAAAGCGAGCACCTTCACTTTTTTTCCTTGCTTGCGCAATTGTTCGGCGTAGTCCAGCACGGTTTCCCTTTCGCCCGGCTCCGTGCCATCGAACAGGATGCCGACGCTGGCCGCATTGTCGAGGTACATGGAAGCACGTACATGCTGGTGCTTGGGCAGTTCCTTTTCCAAGTTTTTAAAATGGAAACGGGTTCGTATTTGTTCTATTAGCTGCATGGCGCAGGCGTTTGTTATTGCGGAGCAATGGGCAGTTGGCCATCGGCTGTTAGTTAGAAACCGATGGTCAACAGCCAACGGCTAAAAACCAATAGCCAAATCATGCCTCCTTGCCTTCTTCCACCGCCAAATTTACGGGGATGGTATCGTAAACGCCCATGGAACTGTACTTGTTGATGCGAGCGGCTACCAGCTCGTCGGGTGTAAGTTTTCTCAATTCTGACAGGGCTTTAATTATCTCTTTTTTCAAAATAACGGCCATTTCCTCTGGCTGCGAGTGTGCGCCACCGAGCGGCTCTTTGATGATGCCATCTATCAGCCCAAAGGATAGCATGTCGTCGGCAGTGAGCTTCAGCGCCTCGGCAGCCTGCTCCTTGTAGTCCCAGCTGCGCCAAAGGATGGAGGAGCATGACTCTGGAGAGATGACCGAGTACCAAGTGTTTTCGAGCATGAAAACCTGGTCGCCCAGCCCGATGCCGATGGCCCCACCCGATGCGCCTTCGCCAATGATGACGCAGATGATGGGCACTTCCAACTTGGCCATTTCAAACAGGTTGCGGGCAATGGCTTCTGCCTGGCCCCTTTCCTCGGCCTCTATGCCGGGGAATGCGCCCGGTGTATCTATCAGCGTGATGACAGGGAAGCCAAACCTCTCGGCCATTTTCATCAGGCGCAGCGCCTTGCGGTAGCCTTCGGGGTTGGCCATGCCAAAGTTGCGGTACTGGCGCATTTTGGTGTTGGTGCCCTTTTGCTGGCCCATGATCATCACCGTCTGCCCGTCAATTTCGGCGAGGCCGCTCACGATGGCCTTGTCGTCACCGAAGCAGCGGTCGCCGTGCAGCTCTATGAAGTTCTTGCAAATCTGCTCGATGTAAAAGAGGGTATAAGGGCGCTCAGGGTGCCGGGAGAGCTGCACCCGCTGCCAAGCTGTGAGGTTGTCGTAGATTTCCTTTCGCTTGGCGTTGATCTTGGTCTCCAATTCCTCAATCATGGGCGATACGTCGAGGTCGCCCTCTTCGCCCACCTGCCTGATTTTGTCCAACTGCTCGAACAGGCTTTCCAGCGGTTTCTCAAAATCCAAAAAGACCATAAACAAGTGTTTGTGTTTGCGCTTTGTTTCGGTGGAGGAACCGAAACAATGGCAACCTTTGTTTTGAAAAAGATGACAAAGTTAGCAAACCCCTTGGCAGTCCTTGGATATGGGAATAATTTTTTTACTTTTTTTCGACACAGGTTGCATGTGAAAAAAACAAGTCATACATTTGCGACCGCTTTGGAAGAAAAGCGATTTAAATATACGGATCGGTAGTTCAGTTGGTTAGAATACCTGCCTGTCACGCAGGGGGTCGCGGGTTCGAGTCCCGTCCGGTCCGCATTCAGAAAATCAAGAAGCCTTGCAAGTTGTTACTTGTGAGGCTTTTTTGTTGGCGGAAGTTCAATCGGTAGCCCACAGTCAGAAAAGCAAGAAGCCCCCGCAGGCCGATACCTGCGGGGCTTTTCATGCCTAGCTCGTAAGTCATCGTTGGCGCAACTCCAAGCCAGTATATTGGCTTCGATTAATCCTCATCGTGCTGGGTCGCCTTGTGCTCCGCAATCAATCGCTGCTGAATCTCATTCGGCACGGGCGCATAATCCGCAAATTTCCGGCTGAACTTGGCCTTGCCCTGTGAAATGGCTCGCAACGTTGAGGAATACTGGTACATCTCTGCCAAAGGGATACGAGCTAAAATTTTCTGGTAATGCCCATCGGCGTCCATCCCCATGATGATGGACCGACGGGTTTGCAAGTCGCCCATCACGTCGCCCATCACGTCACCATCGCAGAGGATTTCCACGTCGTAGATGGGTTCCATGATTTGCGCAGCGGCCTTCTCGAAATTGGCCCGGAAAGCTTGTATGCTCGCCGTCATGAACGCCATATCGTTCGAGTCCACGGGGTGCATCTTGCCGTCGTAGATGCTCACCCGGATGTCTTGGCAGTTGGAGCCGGTAAGCGGACCCTCCTCCATTTTTTGCAGGACACCTTTTTTAATGGCACCGGAAAAACGGGAGTCAATCGAACCGCCAACAATGCACCAGTAAAATGCAAGCTCGCCGCCCCAGGGCAGTTGTTCTATATCCTTGTTGCGGGTGGTGAGGCCGTGCGGGTCGGCCATGCCGTCGTGGTAAGGCTCTATGCGCATGTGCACCTCGGCGAACTGGCCTGCGCCGCCCGTCTGCTTTTTGTGGCGGTACACCTCGTTGGACTCCTTGGTGATGGTTTCCCGGTACGGTATTTTGGGCTTGATGAACTCCATGCCTACTCCAAACTCTTGTTCAATTCGGTGCTTCACGAGGTCGAGGTGGAGCTGACCCTGGCCTTCGAGTATCGTCTGCTTCAATGTAGCGGACTGGATTATTTTCAAGGTGGGGTCTTCCTCGCAAATGGCATGGAGCGCCTTCATCAACTTCTCCATGTCGTTCTTGTTAGGAGGCTGCACAGCCACTTCGATTCGGGAGTTGGGAAAATGAATGGGGTCTATTTTCCTGTCAATGCCTTTTTTGTTCAGTGTCTGGTTGGTATGCGAGTTTTTGAGCTTCACGGTGCAGCCAAGGTCGCCCGCCTTTAGTTCGTTGGCAGCTTCACGGCTTTTGCCATTGGCGAGGTATAACTGGCCGAAGCGCTCCAATGTGCGGTTGTCAGCATTCACCAGCTCGTCGCCAGTGTGCAGAACCCCGGAGAACACTTTGAAGTAGGAAATGACACCCACCCTTGGCTCGTTATGTGTTTTGAAGATAAAAATAGTGGTGTCGCCCTTTGGGTCGCACTTGAGTTCACCACCATCTTCCAACTTGGTCAAGGAGCGTTCGGCAGGTGAGGGGCAAACATCATTGATGAAGCCCATGATGCGTCCGCTGCCCATGTTCTTCGTTGCGGAGCAACAAAACAGCGGGTAAACCGTGCGGTTGGCAATGGCCATGCGCAGGCCAGCCGTCAGGTCGCTCTCCGAAAGTTCGCCCTCCTCGAAGTAGCGCTCCATCAGGGTTTCGTCGTTCTCGGCGGCAGCTTCAACGATGGCTTGGTGCATGGCACCCGCCCTGCCTTTTTCGGCATCAGGGATGGGTTTTTTCTCCGGCTTCCCGCCATTCGGCGGAAAGACGTACATGACCATGCGCAGGGCATCAACAATGGTATTGAAGCCTACACCTGCATTTATTGGGTATTGGAACGGTAGCACTTTGTTCCCAAAACGTGCCTTTGCCTGCTCAACGGTGGCGTCATAATCGGCCTTTTCGTGGTCGAGTTGGTTAACGATGAACAGGCAAGGGGTGTCAAAATTTTCAACATACTCCCAAAGCAACTCGGTGCCTACCTCCACGCCGCTCTTTGCGTTTAGCACCATCAGGGCGGTGGAGGAGACCTTTAGCGAAGCTACCACCTCGCCCACAAAATCATCGGAGCCGGGGGTGTCCAGCACGTTGATTTTGTTGCCTCGCCAGTCGTCGTGCATGAGGGTGGAAAAGATAGAGTTCCCCCGCTCATGCTCAATGTCGGTGTAATCAGAGACCGTATTCTGCTCTTGCACTGTACCCCGGCGGCTGATGCCGCCGGACTCGAAGAGCATGGTCTCTGCTAATGTCGTTTTACCGCTGCCGGGGTGGCCCAGCATAACGACGTTGCGGATGTTACTGGTGTCGTAAGTCATAATGCTAAATAAGTTGGTTGGGCTTGTTGGGAATTGGAAATTGAGAAACTGGAAATTTGCAGTGCACTGATAATACCAGCTTGAATTTCCTGATTTCTCAATTTCCAATTCCCAACCCCCTGTTGGTTTATTCGATGTCGGTTGTTCGACTTTCGCTTCATTCAGTTACTAAAAGTGAAGAACGCACAACATTCGGCAAAAGAAGTTTTTGAAAATTCGAGCCGTGAACTTATTAAATTACAATTACTAAAAAAATTTTTTTTATGGTTTTGGGGAACACAGTGCCGGATCCCAGAAAACTATTCCACCGCCCTGCTAAAAATCCAACTACCCGTGAACTTTGCCGCGTTTAGTTGTTTGTTTTGCCGCAAGGACTGATTGGAGCACGGGCCGATTGATTTCGGTTTTGAATGATTTTTGCAAAAAAACAACCCACCACAGCCCCTGCCCGGTGACAAAAGATAAAGCACTGGCTGAGAAAAGTCATAAACCAAAGCCATGACGGAACTGATAAAAAGGTTGGAGGAAAGGATGTGCCACCCATTGCCGGGCCGAAATGCGCACTTGTCAATGGCGCACGTCACCCGTCGGCTTTATGTAGATGCCCCTGCTGGGGCAAGGCAGGCAGCTGTATTGATGGCGCTTTTTCCGAAAAACGAGGAGTGGCATGTGGTATTCATCGAACGGAACGCCAGCGATCGTGACCACCATGGCGGGCAAATCAGCTTCCCGGGTGGCAAGGCCGAGCCAAGCGACACATCCATGCTGGCTACTGCCCTGCGGGAGGCGGAGGAAGAGGTAGGTATCAGGCAGGAACAGGTAAAAGTTTTGGGCAAACTGACGGAATTGTACATCCCAGTGAGCAATTTTCAGGTTCATCCGTTTTTGGGTTATTTGGAGGCTTCGCCAAACTATCGGTTACAGTTAGAAGAGGTGAACGAAGTGCTGGAGATACCGCTTTCATATTTCCGGCTACCCGGAATACGGAAATTCACCGACATACGCATTGGCCCGCAAATTACGTTGAAGCAAGTGCCCTACTTTGACGTGCAAGGTCGGGTGCTATGGGGCGCCACAGCCATGATGCTCAATGAGTTGATGGAAATGGTGGGCGGCGACTAACGCCTTTTGTCTATTATTTGCTACTCCCCATCTGCTATTTCGTGTAGCTCCACAAATTTTGGGGTTTTGGGCAAACAAGGCGGTACTTTTTATGGTTGTTTACGTCAGATTTATAATTGAAAGTCAATCACTTATTATCCGAACAAATGGAAAGTTATCGCAAAACATCCGGTTTTAGGTTCGATGGCATCACCGGGGTGCTTATTTCAGTAGGCTTCTTCGTAGCTATGTACTTCATTGTCAAGTACACGCTGATAGCACTTGCCTTCGTGGCACCGCTGATGCTCATAGCCACCCTTATCATTGACCATAGCGTAGTGGTCAACTACCTTAAATGGATTCGCAGCACCTTGAAGACCAACCTACCGTTGGGCATTGGTGCCATCCTTTTCACAGTGTTTGGCTATGCGCTGGTGTTCCCGTTTCTCTTTGCCAAGGCTTTAATAAAAAAGAAGTTTAAGCAGGCCCACCACAAATTTGAGAACGAGCGTCAAGGTGAGTTGATTGAATTTGAGGAAATTGAAAGTAAGCCCAATCCCAACAAGGAAAAGCCACTTGAATTACCACAGTTAAAAAAGCAAACAAAGGGGAGCGACTACGACCAGCTTTTCAATTGAAACCACTTTTCCTGAACAAGAAACCCCGCCAGGTACACTGACGGGGTTTCTTTATTGACGGAACTGCTGTGAAACAAAAAGCCCTTGTCGGAATTCCGCAAGGGCTTTTTTGTTGGCCTACAAGGATTCGAACCTCGACAGGCAGAACCAAAATCTGATGTGCTACCGTTACACCATAGGCCAAAATCAATGCTTTTTTTCAAAAGCGTGGCAAAGGTATAACGTTTTTACAATTTTGAAAAGTTCTCCTTTGAAAATATTTCTTCTTTGACCATTTGTCAAGCTATTGCTACTTCTTTTTCGAGCGCTTGCATCACCTGCGGCAAATGCTCGTTGAGCTCCTTAACAAGGCCCGGTACCAGCTCCAACCCGGTCTTGTACTTGGTGATGCGTTCCAACTCTTTGTTTGCTGTAGTCATGGCATCGTTGCCAACAAATGAAAGTGTTGATTTCATCTTGTGGCTCACCCTGGTCAATTCGTCCCAATTTTCAACTTCAGCCAGCTCCCGAATCTTACCCATTTCATCAGGCAGTTCTTCCAGCAGCATGGTCAGCATGGTTTGAATCATTTCTTCATCGTTGTCAGCCATGAGGCGCAAATAGTCGAGGTTGATGCAGGTTGAAGCAGTAGTTCCCATTAACTGTTATTTTTGATGTATTTTGAAATTTTGTAAAATAAGTCATCCGGCTCGAAAGGTTTCAGCACGAAATCATCCATGCCATAATCCCTGAATTTGCCATCCCTGCCAACATGGGCATGGGCAGTCATGGCCAATATGATCATATTGGCCCGACCTGGCGGAAAGGTTTCCCGGATAATTTTCGTGGCCTCATAGCCGTCCATTATCGGCATTTGGATGTCCATCAGCACGATGTCGTAGGTATTTTCCTGAAGTAGATCGAGGGCTATCTGGCCATTGTCGGCGATGGTAAGGTCAATTTTGCTCCATTTTCGCTCCAGCGTCTTGCGGGCCACAAGTTGGTTCATCTTGTGGTCTTCAACCAATAACAGTCGGAACAAAGCATCTTCAGGGAGCATGAAAGCTGGCTCTTCAGGTTCAGAGGTGCTGGCTACCCCGTCAGTGGTTTCAAAAATCAAATCAAAGAAGAAAGTGGAGCCTGTGCCAATGAGGCTGGTAGCCCCGATTTTTCCGCCTTGCTGCTCTATGAGGTTCTTGCAAATGGACAAGCCAAGTCCGGTACCCTCGAATACCCGGTCTTTGCGCAGCACCCGGGTAAAGGTCTCAAAAATAGCCTCGATGTTTTCCTCTGAAATGCCAATGCCCGTGTCTTCTATCCTGAATTTCAGTTGAACGCTGGAACCAATATCGTGGAGCTTTTCGACATAAAGCTTGACGAAGCCGTGGTCGGTGAACTTGATGGCGTTGCCAACAAGGTTGTACAACACTTGGTTGAGGCGCAGCTTGTCTCCACTGATATGCTGCGGCACATCAGGCTCCGTTAATATTTCTAAGTAAATGTCTTTCTCTTGCGCCTTATACTGCATGACGTTGATGAGGTTATTCATCAGTTCCGTCAGGTCGAATGGCTGGTTTTCAAATACCACTTTGCCGTTCTGAATAGCGCTGATTTCGAGGATGTCGTTCACGACGCCCAGCAGTATTTCCGAAGAGTTCTTGATGTTTTGTACGAGGCCGTTTTGCTCCGTTGGCATGTCCATCTGCAAGAGGATGTTGCTCATGCCGAGGATGGCGTTCATGGGCGTGCGCATCTCATGGCTGATGCTGGCGAGGAACTGTTCCTTCATCTGTGCGCTCTGCCGGGCAAGGTCTCTGGCCTTTCGCATTTTGTCTGCTTGGCGCAACTCCGTCACATCCCGCAAGATACAGTTGTAGCCGTCGAAGTCGTCGGTGGAAACAAGGGTAGCCGTCATCATGCATTCCCGTACCTCGCCGCTCTTATGGGCAATGCTGATTTCAAAGTCCTTGACGGCTTTTTGTGCCTTTAATTTCAGCAAAAACTCATTTTTCCGCTCGGCAGGGTAATAAAGGACATGTGTGTCCTGCATCGCTACCAGCTCTTCCCTAGGATAGCCGAACACGTCCAAGGTGGCTTGGTTGAAGTCAATGAACTTACCAGCAAAAGTGCTTATGAAAAGGGCGTCTTTGGATTGGGTAAAAATCTCTTGGTAGCGCTCTCGGCTCTTGGCCATTTCCTTCTCGGCCAGTTTCCGTTCGGTGATGTCCTGTACAATACCTTGATAGACAAGCTGGTTGCTCTCGTCTTGGCGCAGGCTGCACTGCACATAAACATAGCGGAAAGACCCGCCGCTTTGCCTAATCTTTAAGTCCCTTTTGACGCTGCCATGGATGGCTACTTCGTCGTGAAGTTCCTTTAAAGCTTCAAGGGGAGAGTTTTTTTCTTCTAAATGTTCGGTGGATATTTCTATCCGCTCATCGCCTTGGCCGAAAATCCTGAACAACTCATCGGTAGCCGTAAAAACTTTGGTTTCGGGGAAATACTCCCAGTTGCCAATGCGGGCGATGCGCTGGGTCTCTTCCAGGCGCTTCAGTACCTTGGTACGCTCAATGGAAAAGCGCAGCGATTTGGCCAACAGCTCGGAATCGAAAGCGCCTTTTACCAAAAAATCCTGTGCTCCAGCCTTAACTGCCCTAATCCCCAACTCCTTATCTGAGTAACCGGTGAGCACGATGATATTTTTCTGTGGAAACTTGGCGAGCAGCCTTTCCAGGGTCTCGAAGCCCCGGCTGTCGGGAAGTGTGAGGTCGAGCAAAATGGCCGCAAACTCCTCCCCTGTTTCGAGCGTAGCAATGGCATCGGCCAAGGTAATCTTGTTGACCACCTCACAGTTTTGCAGGTCTGACTCCAGCAAGTAAATCTCCACCAAGCGGGCATCGCCGGGATTGTCCTCTACTAAGAGAACCTTGCTGGTGGAAACAAGGGTGGAAGTTGATACCATGATGTTTATCGTTCGGCTCGAAATAAAGCGGGGGGCATACTAGTCGGGGGCTTCTTCATCACTAGTCATTTCAGCTACTTCTTCATTTTTGGGTAAAAAAATGAAATTGGCCCCCAACTCGCTCAGGATAAAAAGGCAGAGGTCGTTTTGGTGCGAGCGGTATAGTGCCTGAAAGTCTTCCACCTTTTCTTCAGCAATCACCTGCTTGGTGACAAACTCTTCTAAGGAGGATGCATTGACCGACCAATTGCCCTGAACGGTATCCTTGTTCACGATATTTATGCCAATATCCACAATATTCTGATGGATTACAAAAATCGGGAATTTGGAGACGTCCTGGTCTTGAATGACTTCCGCCGCCTGCGACAGTGATTTTTTGTAACCAGCCAACTCTTTTTCGAGCCGCTTGAATAATGGTGTTTTGTTCATGATGTGAAAATCTGCATTTTATTCTGCTTGGGCTGAATTTCTTTTCAGCTTACCTTTGCCCCGGCTTAAAAAGTTTAGTCTAGTTTAGGTGGTTTATTGGGTTTGAAACTAACCTTCCTAAACGTTCTAAACCTACTAAACCACTTTTGGACACTGCAAAAATGAGTGATTTTATCAAACACGAGTGCGGCATTGCACTAATACGCCTTTTAAAACCGCTGGATTATTACGTCGAGAAGTACGGCACGGCTCTCTATGGCCTTAACAAGCTGCACCTCTTGATGGAAAAACAGCGCAACCGAGGCCAAGATGGCGCCGGCATCGCCACCGTGAAACTATTTAGCCGCCCCGGCACAAAAATAATCCATCGGAAGCGGTGCAGCAGCAGCAACTCCATACAGACCATCTTCGAGGAGGTGTACGACAACTTCAACCACCTCAAAAAGGACAAACTCAAAGACGCTGCCTGGCTTCAGGAAAACACCCCATTCACTGGAGAGTTGTTGCTTGGCCACCTGCGCTATGGCACCCACGGCGCCAACTCGGTCAAGAACGTTCATCCTTTTATCCGCAAAAGCAACTGGATACACCGCACCCTCGTCATCGCCGGGAACTTCAACCTGACCAACGTGGATGAGCTTTTCCAAGAACTTGTCGAACTCGGCCAGTACCCCATGGAGCAAACTGACACGGTGACGGTGTTGGAAAAAATCGGCCACTTCCTCGACGACGAGGTGCAGCGCCTCTACACCTGGCACCGCCCCGACGGCCTCACCGACCTCGAAATAAATGAGCTCATCTTCGATAACCTGGACGTGCAGCGCCTTCTACAGCGGGCCAGCAAACGCTTCGATGGCGGCTATGCCATGGCGGGCATGATAGGCCACGGCGATGCCTTCGTAATGCGTGACCCCAACGGCATCCGCCCCGCATTTTACTACGCCGACGATGAAGTGGTGGTCGTCACCTCCGAGCGGGCACCCATCCAGACGGCTTTCGACGTGCATTTTTCAAAGATACAAGAGATAAAGCCCGGCCATGCCCTCATCATTAAGCGCAATGGAACCGTCAGCGAAAAACCCTTTACGGAGCCAGCTGAACGGCGCTCCTGCTCCTTCGAGCGAATTTATTTTTCAAGGGGAAATGACCGGGACATCTACACCGAGCGCAAACAGTTGGGCGACCAACTGACCCCCGCCGTGCTCGAAGCCGTGGACAATGACTTGGAGCGCACCGTGTTTTCTTTTGTGCCAAACACCGCAGAAAGCGCCTTTTTTGGCTTGGTAAAAGGCATCGAAAAACGGCTGAACGACATCAAGTTGCAGAAAATAAGGGACTTGGGAGACAGCCCCAGCGCAGATGACCTCCAGAAAATATTGGCCATTACGCCCCGTGTAGAAAAGCTCGTGCACAAAGACGCCAAGCTGCGAACCTTCATCGCCGACGACAATTCCCGTGGCACGATGGTCACGCATGGCTACGATGTGACTTATGGCCTGGTGCAAAATGAGGAAGATACCCTCGTGCTTCTTGACGACAGCATCGTGCGGGGCACCACCCTGAAAGAAAGCATCATCCGCATTGCCGCCAGGCTAAGGCCCAAGAAAATCATCATCGTGAGTAGCGCTCCCCAAATCCGCTACCCGGATTGCTACGGCATTGATATGTCCAAAATGAAGGACTTCGTGGCTTTTCGTGCCCTCGTAGAACTGCTAAAGGACACCAAACAATCGCACCTGCTCGACGAAACTTATCAGCGTTGCAAGGCACAGTCCATTTTGCCAAAGGAAGAAATGAAAAACGAAGTGAAGTCGCTCTATGACCATTTCACTGACGAACAAATCAGCCGGAAGATAGCCGAAATCGTGACGCCCAAGGGCATCACTGCCGAGGTGCAGGTCATTTATCAGACCCTCGACGGCCTCCACAATGCCTGCCCCAACCATCTCGGCGATTGGTATTTCTCCGGCAACTACCCAACGCCGGGCGGAAACAAGGTGGTGAACCGGGCCTTTATGAATTATGTGGAGGGAAGGGATGAAAGGGCGTATTGAGCCTACCCCGCCCACCCTTCTTTATCCAAACTCCGGTACTGTATCGCCTCCGCAATATGCTCAATCTTGATGTCCGCACTGCCCACCAAATCGGCACTGGTACGGGCCACTTTCAATATCCTATCATACGCACGGGCCGATAGCTTTTGCACTTCCATCGCTTTTTTCAGCAAGGCTATACCAGCCGTGTTCAGTTGGCAGACCTCCCGCACGAGGCGGCTCGGCATCTGTGCGTTGCAAAACACACCTTTATATTCCTTAAAACGATCGGCCTGAATCTCCCTCGCACGGATTACGCCTTCCACAATTTCTTTGCTGGTGCGAGCGGGGGCATCGTACTTGGCCAATTCCTCGTAGGAGACCGGGGTCACTTCCACGTGCAGGTCTATGCGGTCGAGCAGTGGGCCGCTGATTTTGCTCAGGTAGCGCTTCACCACGCCGGGGCCGCAAACACAGTCTTTGGTCGGGTGGTTGTAATAGCCACAGGGGCAGGGGTTCATGCTGGCAATGAGCATGAAATTGGCGGGGTAGTCAATGCTCACTTTTGCCCTCGAAATGGTGACCCGGCGTTCCTCCATTGGCTGGCGCAAAACTTCCAGCACCGAGCGCTTGAACTCTGGCAACTCATCAAGGAAAAGTACCCCGTTGTGCGCAAGCGAAATCTCGCCGGGCATGGGGATAGAGCCGCCACCCACCAAGGCCACATCGCTGATGGTGTGGTGCGGCGACCGGAAAGGCCGATTGGAAATCAGCGAAGACTCTGGTGGCAGCACCCCGGAAACCGAATGAATCTTGGTCGTTTCCAATGCTTCCAACAGCGTGAGCATCGGCAAAATGGTCGGCATACGGCGAGCGAGCATGGTCTTGCCAGCACCTGGCGGCCCGATGAGGATAGCATTGTGCCCGCCGGCAGCGGCGATTTCGAGCGCCCGCTTCACGTTGTCCTGCCCTTTTACATCGGAAAAATCCACGTTGAAAACTTCTTGATTGGCAGCAAATTCTTCGCGGGTATCCACCAATGTAGGCTCCAGTTCGATACGTCCGTTTAGGAAATCCACGGCTTCGAGGAGGGTGGTCACGCCGTACACGTCAAGGTTGTTGACGATGGCGGCCTCCCGGGCATTCTGTTTGGGTAAGATGATGCCTTTGTACTTCTCCGTCCTGGCTTGAATGGCGATTGGCAGTGCGCCCTTGATTGGCCGCAGGCTACCATCGAGCGACAGCTCGCCCATAATAATGTACTTGTCAAGCTCAGTGTTGCTGATTTGTTCCTGTGCAGCGAGAATGCCGATGGCGATGGGGAGGTCGTAGCAAGACCCCTCCTTTCGGATGTCGGCGGGTGCAAGGTTTATCACCATTTTCATGCGCATCATCTGGTACTTGATGCTCTTCATGGCGGTCTCTATGCGGGGGAAACTTTCTTTTACCACGTTGTCGGGCAAGCCGACGAGGTGATACCAAGGGCCAGTTGGGGGAGGCTGTCCTCCTGCACTTACTTCAACGGTGATGGTTTGGGCGTCAACGCCATGGACGGCGCTGGCGTAGGTCTTTACGAGCATTGAGTTTTCTCATTTTGGCAAGGATTGAAGGATTGATGGATTGAAGGGCTGAATACCCCGTGCCACCTGCTCCAATAATCCGTATGTTTTTGTTTTTGCGTGTGCCGAATCGTTTTTAGGCAGCACCAAATATCTTTTAAAAACTTGAATGCCAAAGTTTTCGGTGAGAAAATAATTATGGCCAAATCATTCGGCCTTCACCAAATTTAGCAAAACCTGCCCGACCTTTTAGAGTACTATAACTTAACCCGTGTACGCTTTAACATTTTAACGCCGTCTGATGGTTTGTAAAAAATGCGGCAAGCGGGGATTTTCCCGAACTGCATCTTAAAATCTATCGGACATGAAAACATTGCTGAAAACCACCTTGGCCCTTGCATTCTTGTTTTTATTGGCTGCCCAACTCCAGTCACAGACCACTTTTTCCATTGGCATAAAAGGTGGCGCACAGTTGGCCAACGTAAAGGCACCGGGCGTCTTTGAGGAAGTTTCTTTTTTGCCTAATTTTCAGAGCATTGCCACGCACAACGTCGGCTTGGTTTCCGAGATACAATTGCACCCGAACTTCTCGATTCAACCAGAGCTTTCTTGGACAGTGAAGGGCTTCCAGTTGAACGAAGACTTCGATGTGAACCTCTTCGACCTGCCCGTTCCGCTGGGTGTCACGGCCATTTCCAAGTTCAATTACCTTGAAATGCCGCTGTTGGCCAAGGCCAAATTCGGCAACTTCTACCTGCTGGCCGGCCCTACCTTCGGCTATGCGCTAAACGGTCATTTGCAGACCCGTGCCGATTTGTTCTTGGTGGAAGTTGACCTTTTCAACACTGACATTGACCTTGATAAAGTGGGCTATGAGCGCTGGGAATTAGGCGGTATGGCGGGTGCTGGAGTCACATTCCCTGTATTCAACGGTGGCCATATTTTTCTTGATGCCCGCTTCTCGCACGGTTTCACGCAGCCTTACGACATCCCCGTGGTGCATGAAAAAGTATTGCATAAAAACCTCGGCCTGAACATTGGTTTCACTTTGCCTTTGACCAGCAAAAAAGTAGCTGCACGGGCATAAGCCTTCTAAATGATTTGCCTGACGGGCCAGCCTGCCATTTTGCCGCAGGCTGGCCCGCTTTTTTTACGCCAAACCAAGCCAAAATTGCATCTTATCATTGTGAACCCAATTGCCTTCGGTTGGCTTTGCCGAAATTGCTTGCATGAAGCTTCGATTTCCTAATTTTGCCCAAAACGAATTTGAAATGAAATACCTGAAAATATTAGCTGCCCTGTCAATCATGTTCATTGCCGCTTGCGCCAGCGATTCCGCAAGGCCTTCCGTTGGGCCCACTAAGGCTGGCGACAAAGTGCAGGCCCACGGCAGGGTGAACCAAGTGCTGGTCGTCTCTGATTCCTCACTCTGGAAAGGGCCAATCGGGGATACCTTTTTCTACTACTTCAATGCCCCTTATATCTTGCTGCCGCAGCCAGAGCCAATTTTCGACTTGACACACATGACACCGGAGCAACTGGCAGCGCAACCCCTTAAGAAAGAGTTCCGCACCATCATTTTCATTGCCGATCTCAAGGACGAGCATTCTACCACCTCCCGCATGACAAGGTTTGACCTAGGCCCCGAAAAACTCGCCGAGGTACAGAAGGGCAAAGGCTACAACGTGACCATTGGGCAGGACAAATGGGCGCTAAAGCAGCAGCTTTTTTATGTGAACGGCCTTGGTGAGGACAAATTGCTGGAGTGCATCAAAGTCAATTTCCCGGCCATTGCCCGCAAAATCAACGAACGTGACCAAGAGGTGGTGAGGTCAACGGCTTACCAAGGTGGCGAGGACACCAAATTGGAAGGGGATATTTTTGCGAAGTACAACCTGAAAATGAAGATACCCAAAGGCTTCAGGCAAGCCAAGTACGACGGGAAATCCAATACGCTATGGCTACGCAGCGACGAGCGGGAAATCATTGCCAATATTATCGTACACAAGCTGCCTTACAAAGACAAATCACAGCTCACCAAGAATGGCATCAAGCAAATCAGAAACGGTGTGACGGGCATCGTGACCACAAACCAGCCTAAAACCTATATGCGCATCAACGACGAAGACCTGCCGCTTTTCGTGGAGAACAAAACCGTGAACAACACTTATATCGTGCAGGCTAAGGGCATTTGGGACATTGTGAACGACTTCAAGGGCGGCCCATTTGTGAGCAACCTGATGCTCAATTCAAAAACAAATGAACTGGTATTGGTAGATGGTTTCGTATTTGCCCCCGGCAAGGACAAAAGGAATTATATGCAGGAACTGGAGTTCGTGCTTTCTACGGCAAGTTTTTAATGCTTTTCATTTCATTAAAAACGCTATCATAAACGACAATACGACGCCAATTATCCCATACATGAAAATCGTGTAGCAGTAACTGAGGTATTTGTATTTTTTGGCCAATACCACGCCGAGGTAATACAAGTCTTTTGTCATTGAGGTGTAGAGGAACTCCCTGTCCTTAATCATTTCCATCATGCCCCAGTGGTAGTCGTCGAGCTTCATGTTGTAGAAATTTCCGAAGAAAAGCAGGTTGGCCTTGCGGGTCTCGATGTCTTCACGGGTGAATTTTCCTTCTGTAATTTTAGGCCTTGTGCTCAAAATAGCGAGCACCATCGCCGTCACACAGATGATTAATAAAAAAATGGTTGGAAACATGATGTGCGGGAACTGCTCGAACCTTGGGAACAACTGCGGGATGGCCACCGAAATCACGATGGCGTTTATGCTGAGCATGATGTTCGCCTTGCTATCCGCCATGCCGCTGAGGTTGATATGGGTGCGGTAAGTCGTGCGATACATCGTTTCCACGCCCCGGCCCACCTCTGAGTCATTGAGGTAGGGCTTTGTTTTCCCAACAACTACATTCTCCTTTTTGAAGTGCTTGTCCTTGCGGGCGAGGTCATCCACGGAGGCCACGCCGACGGGGTCGAGGCGGAGCTGTTGCTTGCGCAACTGCTTGATGTGCTTGAGTTTGCGGGGGTTGTAAAGCTCTTCCGCTTCGGCGGTAAAATAACGGTGGTTGCTCAGGAAGTCCAGTTCGAGCTGCACCCATTCCTGCTCGGTCGGCATCTTGCTGCGGGTCAGCAGCACCTCTTGCCGCAGGCGGCTCGTGCGGTCCCAGTAGGTCTGCTTGCCAAGGTGACTGAGGTCTGCATCGCACAAGATTTCCTCCAGCAAGTCCTTGGGCTTGTTGGGCAAGCGGGTGGCCATGATGCAGCGGGTGATAAGGTCGAGGTCTTGTTCGGGCAGGTCAAAGCTGGAAAGGAAGGTGACGGCATAGCGGCAACTGCGCTCCTCGTGCCCCTCTGGGCCTTGGTCGTATCCGCTGTCATGGAACCAAGCGGCCAATTGCAGCAGGCTAAGTTCCCGTTCTTCGAGGTTGTGGCCAGCCCCGATTTCAATGACCGACTCTAAAACACTATAGGTATGCTGGAAGTCATGGAAAACGTATTCTGCCCCGATTCTTTTCTGAAAAAAATCCGTGAGGTAGCGCTCCGTATGCGCCAGTATATCGCCGTAGGGTATTGCCATAAATCAAATAAAAGAAGAAAGTGAGAAGGCAAAAGCAAACCCGACATTAGCCGGGCAGAAAGGCAAAAGTATAAAGTAGCTCGATGAAAAATGCCCTTACTTGCGATTGAAGTGAATTAATTGGTAAGATGCCGTATGGCACTCACCGAAAATCGTACATCAATTATTTATTGTTGATGCGCTCTGTTTGCTGCTTGCCAGAAGACAACTCTGTGCCATGTAGGTCAATATGGAAGACCTTCGGCCATGTGCCGCTGTCGTCGCCATAAACCCAAATGTAATTGAGGCGGCAAGTCTTCCCGTTGATGGTCATTGTGGCGATGGGTTCGCCGTTGGCGCCGGTTTTTAGGTTGATTTTGCGCTTGTCATAGGCCGTCAAAGTAATATTATAGCTATTACCCGTTCCATCTTTTTTACTGCTATAACCATAGGCAAAATTATTTTGTGCCCAAGTCAGCTCCTTGCGTACCGTACCAGTACTGTAATAGCGCAGCCAATAGTGGTCAATGGGCTTGGAAGCATCCAGCTTGCCGTTTTTCATATTGGCATCATAGATGATGGTATGCTTGTTCTTGTTCCTTTGAATAAAAAACAGGAAGTTGTCCGACCTGGGCGGCGTTGGATAGTCGGCAGGGCGGCTTGCCAGCGACATTGGCCCCGTCTTGGCAGAGGTAGCGCCTTGAGAAAAAGCAGATACCGCCATTGCGAAGGCAAACAATATTGAAACAAAAAGGCTTCTAATCATTTTTGTAATTCTTTCTTGCTGTGCAACAACCGTTTCAGGGCTGTGATATTGGTCAGCACTGCCAATACCATGATAGGGAAAGTAAAAATGGTAATCGTCTCGAACAGCGGTATTGGCAGCCAGTCCACGGTGATTTTCACTTCGTTGCCACCCAATGCCGAATATATCCCACAGGCCATCGCCGAAACACCAATAATGATGATGCGCTCTGGGCGCTGCATCATGCCCACGTCGCCGAGCTTGGCACCAAGGCCCTCTGCCCTCGCCCGTATGTAGCTTACCATGACCGAGCCAATCAAGGCAATGAAGGCAAAAAGCGAGCTGAGGAAATAGCTCTGCGCCACCAGGTACCAGCAAATGCCAAGGAACATGATCATCTCGCTATAACGATCGAGCACCGAGTCGTACAGCGCCCCAAAAGTGGAATCCATCTTGCCCACCCTTGCCAGCCGCCCGTCAATCATGTCAAACAGCCCGGCGAAAAGTATGACCACGCCGGCCCAACCGATATAGGAATGGTCGGTGCGATCGCCATACTTGCCGCCATAGATGAAAATGATGGTGGCAAACGTGTTGATGACCAATCCGATGGTGGTGATGGTGTTCGGCTGCACTTTCCAGCGCACAAGGAGTTCTATCAGCGGGTTAATGACCCGGTAAACAAGTGGCTGGCCGTATTTTTTTAGGATGTTCTCGCTCATAGCATTGTAGGTTTGGTTAGGTTTCCTTCGGCAAATGAGCCGTTTTCAGGCTGCCATTGCCGAAGGCAAAATTACAGAGTTGATGGTCAGGGATTTGCGCCATTAATGCCAAGGCATCTATAAACGCTGCATGATTTAGAATTCCACCTTGAAACGGAACCGCAACCCAAAACCTTTCTTGTTGAACATCGATGGAATTTCATCTGAGTTCTGTTGGTCGAGGTGCGTGAGGCGCCATACAGCATCTACCCGCAACACCCTCAGGATATTGCCGATGCCAAAACCTGTTTCTACATATGGCTTGCCTTCCAGCGTATAGTTGATGCGGTTGCCTTCAATATCATTTTGAAACTGGATGTATTCAGGGTGCTTGTCTGGATCGTTTCGGTCGGAGAGCCTACCATAGATGGCTTTGAATGTAACGGACTCCCTTAGTTTCAACTTGCGGATAAGTGGGATTTTGTTGAATAGCCACCCATTAAAGTTGTGTTCCAGCATGAGCAGCGCATACTCGTCGCTGACGAACTCCTGGTAGTTCATCATGTTGAACGCATTGGTGCGGTACATAAAGCTTTGGTTGGCTTTTGGCAGGTTGAGCAAGAAATAAGGTATGCCATCGCCCCAGACCTTTCCTGCCTCAAAATCCATACGGGTAACGCCGAGGAATGAGAGATAAAATCGCTTGACAACGTTGAAGGTTGCGCTCTGGTAGCTGTAATCACCACCGAGGATATCCTTCATACCTGCAGTCAGTTTCAGGGTGAAAATAGGGTGCTTATTGTACAGCTGGGAGCGATAGGTGCGGCCTTGTATATACTGCTCGTTGGGTGCAAAGCGCAGTGTCAAGGCAAGCTCGCTGGTGGTAAAATCATTGATAAAAACAGAATCGTCCGGGCTATCTAATGGAAAGGTCAATAATTGTGTAGCTCCGTAGCGTTGAATTTTGGTATTGGTGTATGTGAGGTTGTACGTAACGTGACTCTTTGTCTCCACGTTGTACTCCAACTGAGCCTTGTTGTTCATCAACATGCGGTCGCGGATACCACGCTGGAAGGAGAGAAAGAAGTTATCGGGGCTGTTGAGCACCAGAATTTGGCCCACGAGATTCACGTCTTTTTGATAAAATGCCTTGACGTAATGCTTTGGGTTCTGCTTAAAGTCCTCCCGAAAAGAATAGACGCCATAAGCAGCATACTTGAATTCATTGTCCTTGAATCCGTAAGCCCCATAGCCGCCAAGGCTGAACTTCTTGTTGAACTTGAGGTTGGTTTCGCCACCGATTTTTACCCGGTCGCCTTCCACGGGATTGAAGCTATAGAAGTTGGCAATTGGTCCAATATCTACTGGTCCGAAGGCCTTGTAACCCGTGGTTAGCAGGCCCAGCGTTGTCATCGTACGCTTGAAACTCGGCAGTTTTTGCAGGGTATCAATCATTTGGTAAACGCCTGCTTCTTTTTTCGTTAGCTGTTGATGGCGGGCAGCCGCCCAGAAGGCTTCGTCCCGTTTGTACAGGTTGGGGTCTTCGATGACCTTTTGAGTGCCAGCGTAATAATCGTCTGACATTGGCTTATCGAAAACAAAACCACGGTACATGGCCGTGCGGGTTCCATAGATGCCTGTTCCTTTTTTCAGTACGGAAAAGTCAACTACCACCAAGTCCTTCGTGCGTGCCCACACGCCATTTGATTGCTTCGCAAATTCCTGCTGAAGGCTCAGTTTCTGCACGAAGTTGACATTGATGTTTTTTGAGATGCCGAAATCGGCTTTTACCACGGCGAAAGTTGAATCACGGGTAATCCACAGGTCACCCTTAAAAGCGATATTTTGGTCGTTTTCAGGTAAGAAGGACACCCAAGTCACAGGAATGCCGTTCACTTGTATGTTGCCTGTGCTGTCTCTTATATAAAACCTGTAATAACCAATAGCAGAGGTGCTCAGTGGGCTCATAAAATCGAGGTCGAGCAACTTGATATCGTTTTGGTAGATATTCACGCTCTGGTAAAGCACCTGGAGCATGTCGTTCAGATCTTTGTCGTCCACGTATTCTTTCATGCCCGTGACCTTCATCCCTTCCCGGTGTTCTTTGCGGCTGGCAGGTTCTTTTCGGTAATAAACCTTAGAAGATGATTCCTGGATGAAGAATGGCAAATAAGGCTTGCCATTCAAGGCGGAAGTGTCAACGTGGTCGAGCACAATCTTGAAAGGCTTCATGGCCTTTCGGGTCCGCAGCTTCTCAGGGTCGAAGTTGTTTAGGTCAAACTGGACTTTTTCGTATTTGTCCACCTCATAATAATCAGATGCTTCGATGCGGTTTTGGTCTTTATGGTCAATCACTGCCTGCATCAGCTCCACGGCAGGGTTGTCACGGCGCTTGTAGCGTTTCTTTTCGGCCTTCACCACCACTTCATTCAATTGTTGGGTGCTCGACTTCAAATAAATGTCCACCGTTTGGCGCTCGCCAACCACTACAGTCAGCACCTGTATTTCATAGCCCACACTGGATGCTTCAACTTGGGTAACCTTGGCCCATTGTGATTCCAAAAAATAACTGCCATCCAATTCACTCGTTGTGCCAATAGGGGGGGTACTTTTAAATGCAACGGTCACAAAAGGGAGCGGCTCCTTGGTGTCGGCATCGAAAACCTTGCCTTTGACTATCGTCATCTTTTGGGCGAACCCGCCGATGGAAAACAGGAGGATAATGAGGCTAAAAGCCAGTACAAACTTTGAGTTTTTAAAATCCATAATCGTTGATTCTTCAATTGGGTGCGGGTTGTGGCCGCCGCTTTGTTTTATTACTGTAAAAGTCGACACCATCAAACTCGTTGTAGGATGTTGTTGGTCAAAAACCCCTGACAGAACGACGAAACACCATTTTTAGCATTCAAAACTTGCCAGCGGGCGAAAAGTTCTTTTGACGCAAAATTCGCCGCAAAGCTACCTAAGTTTTGCCTTCACCATTGACATACGAAGCCCTGTCAAAGTTGGATTTTGCAGGGTAGATGAGTTTTGTCAAGCAATTCCCCCATAATTGCCAAAATTCAACCAACCATTTTTGGGAAAAATTCTAGGTTTTGAAATATTGCTCTTCAAATTGAATCGAGTAGCCAAGCTCGTTTTCTGACCACACAGGAGTCAAAGCTTGGTTTGTATTGGACTTGGTAGGTAAAAAACAGCGGGTGATTATGGTAGAAAATATCAACTGGGCAGGCTGTTTTCAAGATGTGGCTGTTAAGCGCTTTTGAGGGGTTCTTTGCCAAAGGGCAAAAAAAAACCCTGTCAAGCTACTTGACAGGGACAAAACAAAAAACAAACACTATGAACAAACACTAATCTTTTGGCGAATATTGAGGTGGAAAAGGGTGAAAAAAGTCCCCCGATTTGGCCGGGGGCTACATAAAAAACAAAAACTATGAACAAACACTCACCCTATATTTTTCGAGAATCAAAAGCTGGGTTTCTAAACGGAGCTTCTAATTCGTGGTTTCGTCTTAGATTATTTATTTTAAAATATTTTTGGAACTTGAATGCGCTTTTGCATTGAAAGAACCATAATTTATCTTTTTTGAAATTTGTCAAGAAACGTGCCAATTCAGTATTTTAAGCAGTAGGGATTGAATTTTTAAGAAGGAATCTGTGATAGATTTACCAAATCACAGTTACAAATCACAGGGTTTTTTCGAACGCTATAGGCAGCAGAAATTTAAAATTGTGACAGTGATGGAGCATATCAAATTTGATTCAATTACCATAAAAAATAGCGGTTAACCTGAAATAGCAGTGTTCAAGTTAAGTTGTCAGACCAAAGTTGTGACAATTATTACTGCCCCAAATGACCGTAAAACTTTCGACATTTTGATTTTATTTAGACTTCCAGTGCCCGCCATGAAGCTTTCCGAAACAACATTTGTCATTAAGTGTATGTTTGTAATGCTTCAAACCTGCTTAACACTTTTCAACGTTTACCAAAGTTCTAAACTTCCATGAAAAAAATATTTCTGTTTATCTCGATAGCCGCCATCGTGGGCGGCTTCATCCTCGTACCAAAATTGAGAAACGGCGAAAGGCCAGGTGCTGCTCCTTTTGGTGTGGACATCGGCCAGATAGCCCCAGATTTTAAGCTAAAGAACGTGGACGATCGAATGCTTTCCTTGGCCGATATTAAAGATGCCAACGGGAATGCCCCAAAGGGCTATATCGTTACCTTCACCTGCAACACATGTCCTTACGCTATCATGTATGAAGATAGGCTGATTGAACTCCACAACAAATTTGCCCAAAAGGGCTGGCCCGTGGTGGCCATACAGCCCAACGACACCGAGAAGAAGCCCGGCGATGGCTTTGAGGAAATGAAGGTGCGGGCAAAGGAAAAAGGCTTTGGCTTCGCTTACCTGATTGACCAAGACCAAAAGGTATATCCCCAGTACGGCGCCACCAAGACGCCCCATGTATTCCTGCTCGACAACACCCGCAAGGTGCGCTATATAGGTGCCATTGACAACAATGCCCAAGATGCCGAGGCAGCTACCCGACACTACGTGGCCGAGGCCATACTGGCCATCGAGGCAGGCAAGGAGCCTGACCCTACCACTACCAAGGCTATCGGCTGCGGCATTAAAGCAAAATAAAACAGGCTGGCTTCAATTCAGGGCATAAAAAAATGCCTCGAATTGTGCGTCAACCCCTTTCCCAAAACATGTACTTCGACCAAGCAAAAAGAAGGATTGTGGCCAACACGGTGTTCCGCACCGTGCGGAACCTTCGGGATACCGGTGCCGTACTCCTCGTGCGTGGACCGGAGCTAAAGCGAGCTACCACTATAAGGCTCCGGCGTGCTGCAAGAATACCCCGGATGATGTTTTGGGCATTTTTAATGGAAGGCATCGAAACGAAGAACATGGTGCGGACCTTCGTGAAGCAGGGCAAGGGCCAATTGCTGCTCTCTAAGCAATCGGAACCGCCGACCGAGGAGGAAATCCGGGAAGCGATGGAACAGCTAAAGGATTTGCCAAAATTCCTCCCTTTTTTTGTGTTCATCGCCGTGCCGGTGCCAGGTGTCACGGAGAGTTACGTACTTTTGGCCGTTTCTCTCGAAAAATGGTTGGGGGAGCGGTTCAGCCTGCTGCCGAGCCATTTTCGGAACATTTTCCAGAAAAACAAAGAAAATGAGAATCCGCAGCCATTGGAACCACCAATTGAGCCAATCGAATAAATTCATTTAAATCAAATCATAAATCAATGCACATGAAAAAATTTGTTTTTTCCATACTTACCATAGCTGCCCTCGGTCTCGCCGCTTGCGGCTCCGACCATCAACACGAGCACGGTACTGAAGCCGCTCCCGGCGAAGCCAAGGTGCACGGGACCAGCAAAGAATACACCTCTGCCTATGTCTGCCCCATGCATTGCCAAGGCAGCGGCGGCGACCAAGCAGACACCTGCCCAGCTTGCGGCATGGACTATGTGACTCAAAGTGAGCATGTCAAGGATGGACATGCGCACTAAGTAGGATTCATCAGGTCGAAAAACCGACGTCCAACGAGGCTGGAGATTGCATATCGCCAGCCTCGTTCATTTTAAAAAACACAACCAACATGCGCCATCACTTGCTTTTTGCGCTTGTGCTTACCGCAACCTTCGGCTTTTCTCAATCAAAAAAAGCGCTTGCCATTGAGGCGTTGGAGCGCCAGCGCTTCACGGCAATGACACAAAAGGACACCGCCTACCTGCGTTCGGTATTGGCCGACGACCTTATCTAACTCCATTCCAACGGGCTGTTGGAAACCAAAGAGCAACACCTGACAAATATCGGTACTGGCAATTTGGTGTACACGAGCATGGAACCCGTGGAGTTAAAAGTGCGGATGAATGGCCGCTCGGCCATCATCAACGGCGTGCTTCATGTGACGGGCACCATTAGCAGCAAGCCCTTCGATATCAGGCTGCGCTACACAGATGTTTATTTCAAGCGAAAAGGCAAATGGCAGTTGGCGGCTTGGCAGTCGCTAAAATTGGAAGATAAAAAGTAATCTTGCGAGAAAGTTTTAATGGCACTTCTCAAAATACAAACGCCCCGCAGGAGCATCATCTCTTGCGGGGCATTTGCATTTTATGCTATCGCAAAACGGATTAGCGCTTCCAAGGCAAGTTGTTCACCCGGCG
>JANPLH010000247.1:0-4081 GCA_031426435.1 Saprospiraceae bacterium
CTCATTTTAAAATATTCAGGACACAATCTTTTGTTCTTCAATCATTTAGTTGAACTACGATGGTGCAATTCCATCCAATCATCAAACCAAGAGTTATCTCGTTGAGAATTTTGACCTAACATTAGTCAAAAAAAACATTCAGAAACTTGTTCATTCGAGAACGGTGTCTATATTTGCATCGAAAAAGTAAGGTTTTTGAGTAAAAATCCTACTCACACTATTACCTGATGCTAGAGACCCTCATCTCCTCAAAGACTCGTATCAAGCTGTTGCTCAAGTTTTTCTTGAACAGCAACACCACTGCCTACTTGCGCAGCTTGGAGTCCGAGTTCGGAGAATCCACCAATGCCATCAGGCTGGAACTTAACCGTCTCGAAGAAGCAGGAATGCTCGCTTCATTCTCAGATGGCAACAAGAAAATGTTCAGGGCCAATATTGCCCATCCACTCTTTCGTGAAATCCACAACATTCTATTGAAGACAATCGGGCTAGACCAATTGGTCGAGAACGTAATCGAACGCCTGGGCGAGGTCGAGCAGGTTTTCCTTGTGGGCGAGTTTGCAAAGGGCAACGACAGCCCCATCATTGACCTTATTTTTATCGGTCAAATTGATAGGTCGTACCTCATAAATGTGGTGGAACGGATTGAGGGCTTGATCAAGCGTAAGATTCGGTACTTGATTTATGAGCGGCAGGAATTTGATTTTTCGCTTAGGCCTAGTCCTAATTTTGATACGGACTCCCTATTGCTTTGGTCAAAAGATTGAAAACAGCATTGAAACGATAATACAGCACCCAACAAAGCATGTTTAACGAACTGATAAACAAAGAGAAAAAAATTGCACTGATTGGCCTTGGCTATGTTGGCGTGCCACTGGCGCTTGCTTTTGCCAAAAAATTCAGCGTCATCGGTTTCGACATCAACGAGTCGAGGGTCGAAATGATGCGCAATGGCATTGACCCGTCCAAAGAACTTGAGTCGGAAGCTTTTGAAGGAAAAGATATCACTTTTACATCCAAGCTGGATGATTTGCGTCATGCCCATTTCTTTGTCGTGGCTGTGCCAACGCCCGTAGACAGTGCCAATTCTCCCGACCTCAGACCCGTGCTCGGTGCCTCAAAAACTGTAGGCCAAGTCCTTAAAAAAGGGGACTACGTAATTTTTGAATCAACCGTTTATCCAGGTTGCACCGAAGATGATTGTGTGCCAATTCTTGAGGAATTGTCTGGACTGAAAATGGGCAAAGATTACAAGCTTGGCTACTCACCTGAACGCATCAATCCTGGCGATAAGGAGCATACCGTCGAAAAAATCCTCAAAATAGTGTCTGGCAACGATGCCGAGGCATTGGAAGAAATCGCCAATGTCTATGGGGCTGTCATCCAGGCTGGAGTTTACAAGGCGAGCACCATTAAAGTGGCCGAAGCCGCAAAAGTCATTGAAAATACCCAAAGGGACATCAATATATCGCTGATGAATGAACTGTCCATCATTTTCGACATGATGGGCATTGACACCAAGGCAGTACTCGAAGCAGCTGGCACTAAGTGGAACTTCCTCAAATTCGTTCCGGGCCTTGTAGGTGGCCATTGCATCGGTGTTGACCCTTATTATTTGGTGCACAAAGCAAGACAACTGGGCTACGAGCCACAGGTAATCCTCAGCGGACGCCGCATCAACGACGGCATGCCTGGCTTTATCGCCAAGCGGCTCGTCCAGAAACTGATAAAGCTGCGCAAAAATCCGGCAGAATCCAAAGTATTGGTGATGGGGGTGACTTTCAAAGAAAACGTTTCAGACATTCGCAACTCAAAAGTGGCGGATTTGGTGCGTGAACTCATGCAGTTCTCCCTAAACGTCCACATGGTGGACCCCTATGCATCCCCTAACGAATTTGCCCATGAATATGGGCTGACGTTGATGGACATGCCGTCCAATGATTACGATGCCGTGATTCTTGCCGTCAACCATGATGAATACAAGCTTTTTGAAATCAGCTATTTCAATTCCTTGATGAAGGAAAACCCAATACTGATGGACTTGAAGGCCGTATTGGACCCTGAAAAAGTGGAACAGGCTGGCATCAAATATTGGCGACTTTGATAGCTTGATATGACGGCGACCAAACTAACGAAACAACAAGAGACAATTAGCCACTTGCATGAAACAGAGAAAAAGTGGTTTGCAGTCTATACTCGCTTTAAAAGTGAAAAGGTGGTTCATCGGATGTTGACTACCAAAAATATTGAGGTTTATCTGCCCTTGCAAAAAGTTACAAGGCGATACACCCGCAAAATCAAACACCACGAAATTCCGCTCATCAGTTGCTACGTCTTCGTCAAAATTACCAAGGACGAATACGTGCCAGTCTTAGAAACGGAAAACGTGTTGCGGTTCATCAAATTCGCTAGAAACCTCTATGCCATTCCCGACCACGAGATTGACATCATCAGGAGGGTAACGGGTGAAGGTGAGGACGTGATTGCCGAACCAGGTAGTTTCAAGGAAGGCGACTTGGTAGAGGTAATTGGTGGAAAACTGACCGGCATACGAGGCCGAATGGTGGAAAAACATGGCAAGAAGCAAGTTGTAGTAGAGCTGGAAAGCATAGGTTATTCCTTGCGGATGACCGTTGATATAGCGCTGCTCCAACACTTGCCCAAGTAATAGGAATCGGCGGTTGGTTTTTGGCTATTAGCTGTTTGCTATTGGCCAATAACTAACAGCAAATGGCTTAAGGCCAAAAGCCAATAGTCAACATTATAGCAATGTTTGCGAAAGCAGGTACGTCCGAAAGGCCGTGCCCAAGTTGGGGTTGTTTGTTTCTGATAGGGGCCTTTGCGACCTATGAGCGGCGAAGCCATTTGATTTTTTCCAACTTTCTCTCCTTTTGAACCATTTGGACACCCATATCCACCCTGTTTTCGACCAATTGCTTGACCGCCAACAACGACAAGCCTTTTTGGGTCAAAAAAGCAAGGTAATTTGGATGACCGGCCTGTCCGGTTCTGGCAAGAGCACCATTGCGCAAGCCCTGGAGCGCAGTTTGTTTGAAAAAGGGAATTTTGCACAAGTGCTGGATGGTGACAATATTCGAACGGGCATCAATAACAACCTCGGATTCAGCCTCGAAGACCGCACCGAAAACATCCGGCGAATTGCCGAAGTGGCAAAATTGTACCTCAACAGTGGCGTAATAGTCATCTGTAGCTTCATTAGTCCAACCAGAGAAATCCGAGCGTTTGCGAAGCAAATCATTGGAGAAAGTGATTTTATTGAAATCTATGTGGATGCCCCGCTCGAAGTCTGTGAGGATAGAGACGTTAAAGGGCTTTACCAAAAGGCCCGTCGGGGCGAAATCAAAGACTTTACTGGAATAGACTCTCCTTACGAAGCTCCACTTCAACCAAGTTTAACCATCAAAACCAACGAAAATAGCATTGACCAATCGGTAGAAATCATTTTGGATTTCCTAATTCCCATCGTTACGCCATGAACTATAGGTTAGACCATTTGAAAGAATTGGAATCGGAAAGCATCTTCATCCTGCGGGAAGTGGCTGCGCAATTCCAGAACCCTGTGCTTTTGTTCTCCGGCGGCAAGGACTCCATCATCGTTTCCTATTTGGCAAAAAAGGCATTTTACCCAGCAAAGATGCCCTTTACGATGCTGCATATTGATACAGGCCATAATTTCAAGGAAACCATTGAATACCGTGATTTTTGGGTAAAAGAACTGGGCTGTCGGCTATTGGTTGGCTCTGTTCAAGACGCCATTGACCAAGGCAAAGTGACCGAAGAAAAAGGCTACAATGCCAGTCGCAACTTCCTGCAAACTGCCGTATTGTTGGAATCCCTTGAAACAGGCAAGTTCGACGCCGCCATCGGCGGCGCAAGGCGTGATGAGGAAAAAGCCAGGGCCAAAGAGCGTTTCTTCAGCCATCGGGATGAGTTTGGGCAATGGGACCCTAAAAACCAACGCCCGGAACTTTGGAACCTTTTCAATGCCCGCAAGCACCTTGGCGAACACTTTCGTGTGTTTCCCATCAGCAATTGGACGGAATTAGATGTTTGGCAATAC
>JANPLH010000248.1:0-5528 GCA_031426435.1 Saprospiraceae bacterium
TCGCAGGTGGCCTCCGGCCATGACAAAAGCAGCAAAATAGGGCAGCGCAATTTGTATAAGAAAGCCTATTATGTCCAATATTTGAGCGCATAAAAAAAACGCTGAGAAGGTTCGCAACCTCCCCGGCGTTTATGTTCAGCAAAACTAGTGCAACCGCCAACTGCCAACTGCCAACTGCCAACTGCCAACCGCCAACCGCCAACCGCCAACTGCCAACTGCCAATCACTATTCACTACTCCCCGGCTGCTGCGATTCCGATGCAGCAGTCTTCCCCAGACTCCCCAGTAGCGGCTAACTTGTCCGTCGGCATGGCCTGGCCGGGTTGCTCCTCCTGTAATTTGGTGCTGAACTGGCCCATCACCCCTACCTTCACGAACCGTTTCTCCAGCATAAAAGGGAACATCGTTAGCCAGACCGGCATCAACATGCAGACCGGCGCTTCCATCAATGGAAGGTTGCTGGCGCAAACAGCAGTTACGCTTCAGATGAACACGGTTGTAAAACCGTAACATTTAACCAGAGTCAGACAGCAAAAAGGGGGCTAACCGCAAGGTCAGTCCTCTTTTTTTTAATCCCAAAGCCAGCGAAGACAGGCCAGTGTTTGTACTGCCGCTTTCGCTCATTTCTATTAGCTTGCCCGTTTTTCAGGGGTGGATTTTCCAGCGCCAACCTGTACCAGGTCCACCTGTTGCAGGTCCTTGTTGATATAAACGCCCGCCTTGGCGCCCTCGGCGGCAGCCACCACCACGAAATGCACATCCCGTGCGACATCGCCCGCCACGTAGAGGCCCTCCACCTGCGTTTGTTGCGCCCGGTTTGTGAGCACCGTGCCCGTGCGGCCGACCCGGCAGCCGAAGGCCCCGACCAGGTCGCAATGCTGCCGGTAGCCGTTGACAAAGAACAGCGCATGGCACGGCACTTCCTCCCCATCCTTGCGCAGCACCACCTTTTTCAAGTGCCTGCCGTTTCCCGCCAGTTGTTCGATGCGGGACGTGACCAACTTCACCCCGTTGGCCTCCAGGAGCTTCGATTGGTGAGGGGTCAGGTAATTTTTTCCATCGGTGAAAAGCGTCACGTCCTGGCTCCAGGTCCTGAGCGACAGCGCCAGTTCGTGGCCATGCTTGCGGCGGGCGTACACGCCGAGCGGGCGGTCCCGCACCTCCCAGCCATCGCAATACGGGCAGTGGTACACGCCCCGGCCGTAGTATTGCTCCATGCCGGGCACGTCCGGCAGGATGTCACGCAGGCCGGTAGCCACCAGCAGCCGCCGGGCAAGATGCACCACCCCGTCCACGTCCGTCACCTCGAACAGGCCTCCGGACTGACGGGATGCCTTTTCCACGCCCTTGTTCACCAGCTTCACGCCGTACTTCCGGGCCTCCTGGCGGGCTTTTTTGATAAAATCGGCAGGCCCGATGCCGTCCTGCGTAAGGTAGTTGCGCACCCCCTCCGACACCCGGTTGCGCTGGGCACCCGTGTCGAAGAGCAGCACCGAACGCCGGCACCGGCCCAGCACCACGGCCGCACTCAGCCCCGCCGGCCCACCTCCCACGATGATGACGTCTTTTGTTTCCATAACCAGTCATAACCGGAAAGTGGCTGCGAGGTTTATCCTGCGCTTAAAATTGACTCCCTGACTGTTTCCTCGTCAGCATCACGGATTAACCGGATTAATCAATTTCACCGATTCGCCAAAAGGCATGGTCAGCGGTATCCGGTTCAAGTCTGCTTGCCCATTTGTGGAAGACTGTGAACCAGCGTTGTGGGAGGACCATGTGCCAGCGGGTACCAGCGTCGACGAGAAGTCCATGTGCCACTTGGCCGTGGCGCAAAATAAATTCTCGATAGCAAAACAGGTTTCCCTATTTTTGCGGAAACAATTGTGAAGTTTCCATGAAGAAACGTGATAAAATCCTACAAATGGCCAAACAGCGATTGACGTCAAAGTTTGGCGAAAAAATCAAGGAGGTCGTCCTGTTCGGCTCACAGGCCTGGGGCAAGCCTACCCGTTGGTCTGACTGGGATTTCGTCGTGGTATGGAAAGGGGAATACGATTGGCGCACGGTACAGGCCATCCGATATACCATGGCCGATTTGGACATGGACTATGACATTTTTACGCAAACATTGGTGGTCTCCGATACCGAACTTAGGCACTCCACTCAGCGCTATGAACCCGTATTTGTAAAAGCGCTTTCACAAGGAATCTACGCAGCATGACACAGGAAGAACGCAACCATTTGGTTTCCTTGAGGATTCAGCAGGCCGTAGCGACCATCGCCGAGGCAGAACAATGCCTTGCACAAGGGCTATTCCCCGCAGCCACCAACCGTATTTATTACGGGATGTTTTATGCCATGCTGGCACTTGGCCTTTTGCAGGGGTTTGAAACTTCAAAGCACCAGCAAATGATTGGCTGGTTCAACAAGCAATTCATCCATACAGGCATCTTCCCTAAGCAGTTTGGCCGCATGGCAAAAGACGCTTTTGAAGCCCGCATGGACTCCGATTACTAAGTAACCCTGACGCTTACCGCAGCACAGCTCGATGCCTTGCTTGCCGATATGAAAACCTTCATCGGCACCATTAAAAACTGGATTGAAGAAAGCCTAGCTTGAACCTGATATTAGGGCAGCTGGCGGGAGCGATATTTACACACGCTCGGCGGAGACGTACCGATACTGGTGTCCGGTCGGAGACCGTTACCAGCGGGATATCATTTCGGCTCCGACGAAAGCAAGCCGATTGCTATGCTTACGCCTGTCGGAGACAGGCTGATATCCGGTTCAAGTCGGAGACATTGAACCAGCGTTGCTGGGAAGACTTGTGCCAGCGGGGGTATTAAGATAATGGGATAATGGGATATTGTAGCTCAAACGATTGGTTGTCAAAAGAATATTATAATATCCCAATATCTTGATATCCATTAATATCGTGCAAATACTTTCCTGAATTAGGCAGCAACAAAAAAAGCGGCAACCATTCATTGGTTGACGCTTTTTAAATGAAGTAGGGAAATTCATTTCCTTACTGTCTATATTGAGTGAATGTAGCATCCCTATCACTATTGGCCACTCGCCGATGGCTCCTGCGAATCCGGTGCAGCTGATGCACCAGATTCCCCAGACACTACAGTGGCAGCTTGCTTTTCCGTCGGCATGGCCTGGCCAGGCTGCTCCTCCTGCAATTCGGTGCTGAAGCGGCCCATGACCCCGACCTTCACGACCCGTTTCTCCAATATAAAAGGCTGGAACCCCGGTTTCTCAAACCTGATATCGTAGGTGCCACTGGCCATCTTCAATTCATACTTGCCGTTCTCGTCGCTGGTGGTGGAATAATCGCCGGAAGAAACCATTACGCCCGACACGGGATTGCCGCCAGCCGCCTTCGTCAGGTAGCCCTTTACCCCGGCAGGCTCATTGCCCCGCACCTCCTTGATGAGGTCCGTGAAGGTGAAATTCCGCAGGTTATCCGGCTCCTTGTCAAAAATGACCTTGGCCGCACTCAGCAGTTTCGACATTTCAAGCTCCACTTCATAAACGGCCTTGTCCTTCACGCTGGTACCGTCCTGCGCCGTACTCGTATTGCCCACAAAACGGTTGCGCTCCACCTCGAAGGCCTTCGCCACCGTGCCGAATTCGGTCGCAAATTCCTTTGGCATATTATTGTTGGATTGCAGTTCTGTGGCAAAATCCGCCATAAACTGCTGGGCATCCTTTATCAGGCTCAAAGTGTTCTCCCAGCGCCCGCCCGCAGCCTTCCGGTAATGTGTATAGCCCGCCGCATCAAGCTTGATTTTCACCAAAGCCTTGCTATATGCTATCTCGATATACCGCTTGAGCACCTGCCATTTCAGGCAGACCGCATCATTGGCCTGGGTCAGCTCCACATGCGCCGTTTTCCGGGCATTCGTCCGCTGCTCGTTGTTCGGCAATGCATCCGCTTCGTCCGTCTGCTTCACTTTAAGTTCCACATATTCCGTCGTATAACGGTCGCTGAATACCGCAAAACGGGCAATTAACCCCAAGCAATAACCCCACACTAATTTCGATACCGAAATGGCGTTTTGCTGCGTACAGGAATACAAACGTGGGTACTGTTTTTGTGTGCGAGGCTTGCTCGCCTTGCCTTGTTTGGATTGCTTTTTCATAAAAAAAAGGTTTAATTAAATAATAAACACACTACTATTTGGACAAGAACATGAACGATAATAAACCCGTCAACAAGCCCGCCAAAGCAGGCAATGCCAACCGAATTAATTAAGCGCTATGCCTTGAAGAAATATGCAAATACGTGTTTGGTGGGAGCAACCAAAACATTCAATAAAAACAAAATACTGAGATGGGGATATAGGACGGGGGGAGGGTCGGGGTGCGCTTTCTTGATAAAGTGAGTTTTGTCTATTTTTAATTTGCCAACTATTGTGCCAAAAACTTTGAACTAGAGATTGTTTATTCTGGCAGAATGGGGATGTGCCCAATAAAGGTGTTGGATGGACACTAACGGGTAGGGTGGGAGTGGCTTGTCAGTAATAGACTGATACTGGGTTTACGACACCGACATGTACCCAGCATCGGTCTCATACAATTGACTTTCTAATAGATGTAACCTTAGCCTTTTATGTCTTTCCCAATCTCAGCAGGGAGTAACTTAAAAAAGGAGGCAAAATCTCAATTTGACTTCTCCACGAACCTACCATTTGCATCAAGTGTAAGTGAAAACTGGCCGTTTCTGGCAGGCTCGTTCTTGTCGCACCAGCCCAATCCATTATTTATGCAATTTCTGTAATCAGCATCACCCATGTCTTGGTCTGGAAACCGATTATTGCACGTACTTGAAACTCTATTGTAGCAGTCACCTGAACCTGCATCTGGTGCATCACCATTATTTGGCTGACAAGAAAAGGTTAATGCCGAGATAAAAAGAAAGGCTAAAAAAAATTGAAGGAATTGGTTGTTTTTCATGATTTAGTTTTTTAAATAACATATTTTAGGTTTCAAATGTGAAGCGGTTTAAGCTTTCCATTCATAAAACATTGTACAAATTTGAGGGTAATTCATGGTTATGTCAATTCCTATTTTATGTACCTGAATATTCATTTCTTTGATAGGTTCAAGATACCTTCAGCTTACTGCGATGTTCTAGCATCTGCCAACTAAAAGGAGACCGCAATCCAATAATGTGTTAGCACAGCTTTCTACGAACAGTGCCGTCTTGACCGTAACCCGAGTGGAATACTATGCAACAGCGGAACTGTCAAAGGCTCTACCAAGGAAGGTGTGTAAGCGTAGCTTGAAATGTGCGTGGCACCCTTTGATTAATTAGTTGGAAGGCAGCGTGAATATAAATAACAAGTTTATTAAACATCGTCGTTACCTAAAAAGTCATCTTCAAAATGATTTTCTTCAAAAACTATTTTGAATTGAGAATTTTCTGACTCAAGATCTGCGATTGTATATGCATTCATAGGATTTACGTTATAGAGACTCTCAAAAGAAGTGCCTATTGGGGAAGGGAAAAGCCTTTT
>JANPLH010000249.1:0-1848 GCA_031426435.1 Saprospiraceae bacterium
TGGTTATCTTTGGCGACCGTTGCCGCCTTTGACTTACATGGTGAAAATTCACGTTTACACAAATCTGTGGAAAGGGTCTTGGAAAAAGCATATACCTTCACCGCTGCACTAATCAACCAAACATGAGACCCGGAAAGCGCCCATTCATCTTAGCACCAGACCCAACAGGTTTTAAAAACCTGATGGGTCTTGCCACGTCCATACCCAAAACCCCCCTCCCGCCATGCCCCTGAACAAAAAACTACTCTCCGAGCGAGACATCTGCACCAAGTACATTACCCCCGCCATCGAGCAGGCTGGGTGGGATAAGCATGTCCAGCTCCTCGAAGAAGTCTCCTTCACCGACGGCAAAATCTATGTGCGGGGCAAACTCGCCGCACGGGGCAAGGGCAAGCGGGCCGACTATATCCTTTATTACAAGCCGAACATCCCCATCGCCATCATCGAGGCGAAGGACAATACCCACTCCGTGCGGGCAGGCATCCAACAGGCGCTGGAGTATGCACGGATACTGGACATCCCTTGTGTTTTCAGCAGCAATGGGGATGGTTTTTTGTTCCATGACCGGAGCCTTGCAGCCAACGCCGTTCCCCCTCGTCCCGAACCGACGCCCCTTGTCATTGCCGAAGGCAAACTGCAAAGTCACGAGGGAAGCCACGAGGGAAGTACCGAGGGAAGCCCCGCTGTGCGCCGCTTTGTCATTGCCGAAGGCAAACCGCAACGTCCTGAGGGAAGCCACGACGGGACAACACACATGACGTCGCAGGTTGCCTACGGCAATGACAAACGTGGCGTGAACTTGACGTCGCAGGTCGTCTTCGACGATGACAAAAAAGGAGACAAAAGCGGCGTAAACGAGACGTCGCAGGTTGCCTACGGCAATGACAAAAGCGACGAGTACTGTGACGTAGAGCGTGAATTAAAGTTAGACCAATTCCCCAGCCCCGCCGACCTCTGGGAGCGTTACAAGCGCTACAAAGGCATCGCCACCACCGAAGAAGAGCGCATCGCCGCACAGGACTACTATACCGACGGCAGCGGTAGGCACCCCCGCTACTACCAGCAAATCGCCATCAACCGAACGGTGGAAGCCATCGCCAAGGGACAAAACCGGGTGCTGCTCGTCATGGCCACCGGCACGGGCAAGACCTATACCGCCTTCCAAATCGTCTGGCGGCTCTGGAAAGCGGGCGTCAAAAAGCGCATCCTCTTCCTGGCCGACCGCAACGCCCTTATCAGCCAAACCCGCCGGGGCGATTTCAAGCATTTCAACGACGTAATGACCGTCGTGAAAAACGGCCAAGTGGACAAAAGCTACGAAATCTACCTCGCCCTCTACCAAGGCCTGACCGTTGAAACCCCGACCACCCCAATTTCTCAATTTCCCAATTTCCTATTTCAAGATTTCACCCCCAACTTCTTCGACCTCATCGTCATAGACGAGTGCCACCGGGGCAGCGCCACCGCCGAAAGCGCATGGCGCACCATCCTCGACTACTTCTCTGGCGCCACCCAACTCGGCCTCACCGCCACCCCCAAGGAAACCCACGACGCCAGCAACTACGACTACTTCGGCGAACCCGTCTATACCTACTCCCTGCGGCAGGGCATCAACGACGGCTTCCTCGCCCCCTACCGCACCGTGCGCATCGGCCTGAGCGTGGACCCCGAAGGCTGGCGACCCGAAAAGGACAAGACCGACAAGGACGGTAACCCCGTCGAAGACCTCATCTACAATACCCGTGACTACGACCGCAACCTCGTCATCGAAGAGCGCACGGACGTGGTGGCGCAGAAACTGACCGAGTTCCTAAAGGGCCTCGACCGCTACGCCAAGACCATCGTCTT
>JANPLH010000250.1:0-13851 GCA_031426435.1 Saprospiraceae bacterium
ATGTACCCAAACCCTGCCAATGACGATGTCATGCTGGACTTGGGCATGGAGCAGCCTACTGCGGAGATTACCCTGACCAATATGCAGGGGATAAAAATGGGACGTACCAGCATCGAAAACCAGCGCAACGTACCGCTCAACTTCCGGGATATGAAAATTGGTGGTCTGTTCGTCTTTGTCACCGTGCTGGTGCGGGGTAACTTGCCCATCACC
This sequence comes from Saprospiraceae bacterium, assembly GCA_031426435.1. Classification (GTDB taxonomy): domain Bacteria; phylum Bacteroidota; class Bacteroidia; order Chitinophagales; family Saprospiraceae; genus UBA6168. The sequence goes on from JANPLH010000250.1 coordinate 214, forward strand.
AAGCGGTTGATGTTGGTGAATAGGTAAAACAAAAACGGCCTGTGGATGCAAATCCACAGGCCGTTTTCTAATGTCTAATGTCTAATCTCTTATTGCTTAAAAATAATGCTCCTGCTGCTCAGGTTGCCGTTCACCACCTCTACCATGTACTGCCCAGCGGTCAGTTCTGGCAAAGTAATGGTCAGCTTGCCCGTGCCATCCTGCTGCTGCGTTTGCAGCAATGCACCTTGCATGGAGAAGATTTTAAGGGTGGTAGTCTCACCTGCTTTTTCAGGCAGTTCCACTTGCAGTTCACTTTGTACGATGGTAGGGTAAATGGTTATCTCGCCTTCCTTGCGGAAAACCACTGACTCTATTGGGCTGTACTCGAAATTACCATCAAAGTCCATCTGCTTGAGGCGGTAGTAGTTGATGCCGGGAGCAGGGGTTTCATCTGTGAAGTGGTACTCCTGCGGCTCGGTGGTAGTGCCTGCACCCGCTACTTCGCCGATAGTTTTATAAGCCCGCCCATCCGTGCTACGCTCAATGAGGAACTTTTCGTTGTTGAGTTCGGAGGCGGTTGACCAGACAATATTTATTTTTGAATCAAGGTTATTCAGGCTAAAATTAGTCAAATCTATCGGCAGTACAACATTGTAACTAAAACCCGAAGTTCTTGTTAAAGCAGGAACCCTTGTGGCAGTATAAGTGCCAGATACAGCGCCATTAGCTGTACCCGTTACAGATATTGAACCATTACAGGAATTTGTTGCATTGCTGCCATTTCCAACAGTCATTGTGCAACCTGTAAAATTACAAATGTTGCCAGCAGGGCAACCAGAAATGGTTGCTGTAATTGTCCAATCTCCGCCTTGGCTTCCACCTGTATTAGTGATTGTAAAACTAATGGGTGTAATAGTATAACTACCATTGCCACTGTATGGTCCAGTAGGAGGAGTAACTGTGAAAGTTTGGGAAAAAAGATTGATTGCAGCAAAATTCAAAAGCGTTAGAAAGTATAATTTTTTTTTCATTTTGAGTTAAATTATAGTGTGAAAAGAAACCTACACGGCGTTAACCGTTTCATTGGGTTCAATGCCAGTAAAGTTAGTCAGTTAGATTTTGGAAAATCCTTATTGAATGGAAGTTGTTGAGTTGACCAATGACGAGCCAAGTATGGGTCAATACGATAACGTTGCAAATGTATTAAAGAAAGTTTTTAAATTCTAATATTAAGTGTAGTAACTTTTGTTTGTATAGTAAAATAGGGCTTTGAGGGCGTTGACTTCCAGCACGAGGCATCAGTCATTTTAGTGAGAAGCTAGTATCCTTATGTCCTTAATCTACTTCCTACTCCTTCATAATCAATGTGTTATATACCCGCCCATCGTACTGCAACCGCAGGAGGTAATGTCCAGTTTCCAACATTGTCAGGTCGAGCTTGAATAATTCACTGGCTTCCATTTTTTTTGAAATTACCAGTTGCCCCTGTATCGAGAAAAGATGGATATCCACCGTGCCAGTAGCACGGGTGGGCAAGGTCAGGTTCAGCACATCTTTTACTGGGATGGGGTAGGCAATGACATCCATCGTTTGCGGCCGCCTCACCGAAACCAGTTCGCTGTATTCGTATTTGCCGTTAAAATCCACCTGTTTCAGGCGGTAGTAGCTGGTGCCGGGCAGTGGGCGCAGGTCAGTGAAGTGGTAATCGCTGGTTTCGGTGGTAGTGCCTTTTCCTTCCACCGTTGCAATGGGTTCAAAAGAAAGGCCATCGGCGCTTCGCTCAATGATAAAGGCTTCGTTGTTGAGTTCGGAGGCGGTTTGCCATTGGAGCAGCACGTTTTCGCCCATTTCAGATGCTTCGAAATAGGTCAATTCGACGGGGAGTATCGCTTGCACCACGATGGTGACGGTAGAAGAAGTGGAAGCGGCACAAATGCCATTGGTGACGGTGACCTGATAGGTATAATTGCCGGGTGTGCTCAGGGTTTCTCCGCTAAAGTTGGGACTGTTGCTCCCAACGGGGTTGCCGTCACGGGTCCACTGAAAGGTGCTTCCGGTATAGTTGGTCAGCGTCATTGCGCCGGTGCTTTGGCCTACGAAGATGGGCGTATTGCCGCCTGTTATGGTGCCGCCTACATTCGGAGCGGCTACGGTAACAGTGGTTTCAGAAGAGGTGGCTGTGCCGGAACAAGCATTTGTGACCACGGCACGATAGGCCCAAGTACCCACTGAAGTGGGTGCATTGTCAAGCGTGGCACTTGTGGCACCACTAATAGGTCCAAATATGCCCGATGGGGGTTTTCTCTGCCATTGTATGCTGCCAGTATGTCCGATGAGGGTGAGGGAAGCTGTTTGACCTAAGCATAGTGACAGCGATGCGGGACTGGGTGCGCCGGGTGCTACCGTGGCGCAGGTGGCTGAAATGATTATTTGACCATTGGCGCCAAAGCCAACCTTGTTGCCATTGCCATTGCCTTGGCCGCCACCTCTACCGCCGCCAGCACCGCCGGGGGCGGTGCCATCTTGGGCATCAGTGTTGCCGACTCCGCCATTTCCGCCATTGCCAGTACCTGCCCCTCCTGTGTTGCCGCTTCCTGGGTTCCCATTGGAATTGGTGTAGGCCGAGCCGCCGCCACCGCCTCCCTGTCCATTTGTGATTGGAGCGCCAGTACCGCCGTTGTAACCAGACCCGGTCAATGGTTGCCCCCCGGCCCTGGAAGGTGTATCGCCATGCAGCCCACCCGATGCACTTGCTTGTGGTACCCCAGCGAGGCTTACCGTCGAGGTACTGCCAGAAACGCCTACACCACTGAATGGAACGCCACCAGCCCCCACCGAATAGGTAAAGACAGTTCCACCTGCTACGGCCATTAAGGAGATGGTCGCATAGCCACCACCGCCACCACCACCCGATGGAATACCCTGCCCTCCAATGCCACCACTGCCACCGCCTCCCCAAACTTGAATGGTTAAATCATAGAAAGCGGAAGAAGAACCTGGAACGGTATAACTGCCCGAACCCGATGTGTAGGTAGAAGTTTGAGCCTTGGCCAATAAGGGAAGGCACAAAACAAGCAATGGAAATATTTTTCTGAAGTTCATGGTAATACAAGTTGTAAGTGGCTGCAAAAAGAGCAAATCAATAAGCGTGAACAGGAACTTTTAGCGCACGCCGCCAAGTTTTGTACACAGTTGATGAGGTTGATATTTCGTCAAATCACTGATAGGGTGGAATTATAAAGGACTACCGACTGCATTTGATGGCGAAAGCCGGATGAGTAGCCCATTGGTATTGTTCGAATTTGCCTATTTCGCCATTCAGTCGTACAAAAAAACAGTCGAACAATTTGGCTGGCTACTTTACGATAGGAGTATTGAGAAATATGTAGATAAATTTTCAGGCAAAACAAATGCCAATAGATTTGGTTTTTGGGAAAGTGGGATAATTGTTTGAATTTCTAAGAATAGGGAATTTTTAAGCCTACATGCATTGATTGTCTCAATTTGACGGCAATCAAGGCGTCGCCACCTTTTTCACCAAATACAAATAGACCGGGAAGTGGTCGCTGTACCCGCCGATATAATTGTCGAAGTCGAAGGTGCGGAAGGGGTAACCTTTGGTCAGTGCTTGTTGGAAGTTCAAAACTTGAACAGCGTTTTTGAGGCAATAGGTGCTTTTGTTACTTTTGCCTGAGGCACTTGTTTCAAATAACAAACAATACTTCAATCAACAAATGGTTAAGCGAAAAATCAAGGCATTGGATGTTGAAATCAGGCTTACAGTTAATGCAGGCGAGGACTTTATTTGCGTAACGGACATCGCCAAATTCAACAGCAACGAACCTGGCCAAGTGGTCAGGAACTATTTTCGAAATAAGGGAAACGTTGACTTCCTTGGAGCTTGGGAAAAGGTACACAATGAGGATTTTAATTACGTCGAATTTGACGTAATTAGAACTGAGGTGGGGTCAGCCAGCTTCACGATGTCTGCCAAGGAATGGATAGCTCGAACAGGTGCAGTTGGCATCGTGGCAGCAGCTGGTAGGTACGGTGGCACTTACGCCCATAATGACATAGCCTTGCAATTCACTACCTGGCTTAGTCCTGAATTTTACTTATACGTCCTCAAGGATTACCAGCGGCTTAAAGCGGAGGAACAAAAATCCCTTGAATGGAACATCCGCCGCCTGATATCAAAGGCAAATTTCAGAATTCACACAGAGGCAGTAAGACAAAACATCGTCCCCATGCTTGATTGGGATACTGAGAGAGAAGCCATGCGGCAGGCAAGTGAATCGGATGTGCTAAACCTTGCCCTTTTTGGAATGACAGCACGGCAATTCAAGGAGTCCAATCCTATGGCAAAAGGGAACTTACGGGACAAAGCGTCAGCATTGCAGTTGCTCGTTTTGGCAAGTCTCGAAGTGTCCAATGCAGAGCTTATCGAACAAGGATTGTCAAAGCAAGACCGAATTGCTAAGCTCAATAATAAGGCACAGGAAAGATTACTCCTGCTATTGGACACGGCGGCTGGCAAAGAGTTGGTCAAACATTTGACCCCATCTGAAGAAACAAAGAGAATAAGCAGCAGGAACGAGGAAGAGGAGTAGCGAAGAAATTGGAAATTGCGAGATGTCACGCAATTTCCCCAATTGCTTATTTTCCAATTTCTATCATCAGGGCGTCGCCACCTTTTTCACCAAATACAAATAGACCGGGAAGTGGTCGCTGTAGCCACCGATATAATTGTCGAAGTCGAAGGTGCGGAAGGGGTAACCTTTGTATTGTCCCGTTTTCTGAATCAGGTATGGTTTGCTGTGAACCTGCGCCTTGTGAAAGCGGTAGCCCGCCTGTTTTTCGTTCACCAGCCCTTCGGATATGATGATTTGGTCAAAAAGGCTCCAGGCATCCTGATAGGCCATGGTGCCGAGTCCCTCTTTGAAATAAGCGAACATCGGGTTGAAAAATCCGCCGGGTTTCACGTCGTCCTTTTTTGCCTTCGCATCCATCACCTTCTTCACGCTGGGGCTGTTCGGGTCGTCGTTAAGGTCGCCCATCACGATGACTTTTGCGCTGGGGTCAATGGTCAGTAGTGAGTCTTTGATGTTCTTGCAGACCAAGGCGGCTGCATTGCGATAGGGGGCCGTAGCCGCCTCTCCTCCCCGTCGGCTGGGCCAGTGGTTGACCATCATGTGAAGGGGTTCGCCATCGAGCAGCCCGCTCACTAAGAGGATGTCACGGGTGAGGTTTCGCTCGCCATCCGAGCCGTAGATTAATAGCGGAATGGCCCTGCTGCTGGTGACCGTGAAGTATTTGGGCTGGTAAATAAGTGCCACGTCAATGCCTCGCTCATCGGGAGAGTCGTAGTGCACGATTTGGTAGTTGCGGCTGGCCACTTTTTCCTGTTTCACAAAATCTTCCAGCACGTTACGGTTCTCAATTTCGGCTACGCCAAGGATGGCCACTCCATCGGGCGTCAGTTCGGTGCCAAGCTCCGACACCACCCGGTCGAGGTTTTTCAGCTTGTCCTTATAAATATCGGTGGTCCAGTTCCGCTTGCCATCCGGCAAAAACTCCGAGTCGTTTGTGTCCGGGCTGTCCACCGTATCGAACAGGTTCTCGAAATTGTAGAAGCCGACACAAGCTACTTTGTATTGTTGTTTTTGGGAAAAAAGTGGCTGGAAAGCCAGTAGGAAAAGTACAGGAAGGATATAATGCTTCATTTTTTGCTTGGAAATAATTTACGGCAAAGCTACGGCAGGAGGCCATTCATTTGCAGATTCCAAGAGTTAAGTTTTTGGGGAAATTCATAAGTCATGGCTTCATTGCTTCATTGCTTCATTGTTGGGGGCAAGAAATTGAAATCATTCCCACGGCCTCTAACAATGAAACAATGAAGCAATGAAACAATGTAACCTACTGCTTCACCACCAATTTCGTCTTTTGCCGTCCATTGTCCAAGCGCAAATGGAAGTAGTAGCTGCCGCTCGGCAAGCCCGTGGCATCGAAGCTGATGGTATGCTCACCAGCGTTCAAGCGCTTGTTAATCAACAATTTAATCTCTTGGCCGGCTCCATTGAAGACAGTCAAAGAGACATGCTCGTTTGCGCAGCGGAAAGCAAGATTCACCTCCCTTGAAAACGGGTTGGGGTAGGGTAGGATGTCAAGTTCGGCGGCAGGCTCATGTGTGCTGCTGACCGAGCAGCCGTTGACCAATGGAACATACGAGAAGTCAGGGAACAGCAGCGACTGCACATCAGCTTGTTCCACCTCAAACCAATCCATCAGCACCGAGCTATAGACGTTGCGGAAATCGTATTGCATCGCAACGGCTTCTTGTACTTCCGGAGCATCGGGTATTTCGGGACTATCGCCTGTGAAACCGGGCTTCACACAGGAGCCGAAGAGCATCAGTGGGGCAGCGTCGCCGTGGTCGGTACCGAGGCTGTCATTGGAGCGGATGCGGCGGCCAAACTCGCTGAATGTCATCGTTAGCACCCGTTTTTCGATGCCCAATAAAGTAAGGTCTTGCTGGAAGGCGGCAACGGCATCGCTCAAAAGTTGAAGCAGTTCGGAATGGGTGCCAAGTGTTGGGTCGAGCACTACCTGCCCGGCGTGGGTGTCGAAACCGCCGAGGTTAGCCACATATACCTTGGTTCTCAGGCCGCCAGCGATGAGTTGGGCGATGGTTCTCAATTGCGCAGCAAGCTGATTATCAGCAGGATAGGTAGCCATGTTGCTGCCACTGTTGGCGGCGGTTTCAAGGTTGCCACCATAGGCGTTGGTAGCGTCAATGCTTTGCCGTAGGTACGCCAACTCCTCGCCATACGGCGTGTTCGGGGCCGTATCAATGCCGATATTGGCCAGCGGTTGGAAATTGGTGGGGTCGGTCACCGCCATGCTGAAATTGGCCAAAGTGCCTTGACAGGTTTCCGTCACGGTACTGCCCAGGGTCAGTGCAAAGGGGTCGGGATAGTCACCATTCGGGTAGCCGATGGGGTAGTTGGGCTGCCCCTGTTGGAAGTAGCGACCCAGCCAACCCGTTGCCCAATACGCATCAGCAGGGCTGCCAGAGGTCCAAATATCGGTGCTTCGGAAGTGGCTCCGGTTTTGGTTTGGGTAGCCCACCGCTTGCACCACGCCCATTTTTCCTTCATCAAAAATGGAGCGGATGCCCGTCATGGAAGGGTGTAAGGCTTGGTTCGACCCAATATCCAGCAAGCTGCCAGTGGGGATGAGGATATTGCCCCGTGCATTGGCCAATTTGTCATATTGGTCAAGTGGGGTAATCATGCCAAGGCCATCGTTGCCGCCATTGAGCTGAATCAGTACCAGCACCTTGTCGTTTTCATTGGTCATGGCCGAAAAAATGGACGACTTGGGCATGGCCCGTAGCTTCATTCCATTGAGCATCAGTGGCAGCGAAAGGCCAGCAGTTTGTATGAAATTTCTCCTTTTCATTGGGAAGGATTGATGGATTGAATGACTGAAGGATTGAAGGCGAGAAGGATTGAATGACTGAAGGATTGAAGCAGCCACTTGCCAAATTCAATCCTTCAATCCTTCAACCCTTCAATCCTTAACTTAAATAAAACTCCGGCATCTTCATCATGGCCTTGAGCAGGTTTTTTAATCTGTTATTCACATTTGCGGAAAAGGTCGTGTTGGACGGGTCATTCAAATAGTTCGTGTACAGCGTGGTCCAGAAGCCGTCCGTTTGGGTACCCAGCAGGATGCCTTTCAAGGTGTCGTGCTGAAATGGCGTGATTGGCTGCGGGTAAAGGATGCTCACCAACTCGTCAATCAAGCTATCGGCGACTTGCGGGTTGTCGAGAGTTGCAACGAATTTGAACACGTCAATAATGGTCTTATTGTAGGTTTGGCCAGCGGCGTCCACCACAACTATGCCTGCGTTCACCATTCTGTCTGTGTATTGCTGCCTAATGGGCAGTGTGACAGAGTTTATCCAATGCCGATAGTAAACGGGTTCCTGATAGTATGCCTTCCAACCTGCCACACTCGGCGGGTCGTAATAGGGCATTTGCATTGGGTTTATCCTCGCCCGGTAAAGCTGTTGATACACCAAGTATTGTTGCTCCGTTGTCGCATCGGCGGTGTTGATGTCGAAGGTCTTGAAGAGGCTCATCACGAAGTCAATCGGGTTCTTAATCATCGGCCCCACGTTCAGGATGTCAAAAAAATGCTCGCTGCGCATAAGGGCCTCCAGCGCCGGGCGAATCTCGTAATCATTGTCCAAAATGATTTGCGCCATTGGCACAATCACCTCATCTTCAACTTGTTGTGTGATTTCATAGTAAACAAACCAGCGGTATAGTTTTCGGCTGATAAAGCGGGCGCATTCGTCCTTTGAGAAAATGATGTCAATCAAATGGGCATACTCTTGGTTGCCCATATTGGGTATTTGCACATCGTTGAAGCGATGCGAAAGCTGCTTCGTAGTGGCATTATGGCGGTTTGGGAAAAATGTCGCTGCAACTGTTTGAACTGGACAAGGGGCATTTTGGGTTGCCACTGGCGTTACTGTGTCACGCCATCCTGTCAGCACTTTTGCCATTTCCACGACGTCATGCTCCGTATAATTGGTATAATCGCTTGGCCCAGCTACCGGCCCTTTCCCGATGGTAAAAAGCTCCAACAGCTCACGGGCAAAGTTTTCATTGGGCGAAGCGGCGGTATTCTCGTTTCCGTTCAAATAGCGCAACATAGCTGGGTTCAAGGTCATTTGTTTCGTAAGTTCCCTGAAATTGCCAAGCGCATGTTCCCGCAACAACTGCGAGTAGAGATAGACCGACCGTGTATCGTTGATGTCAGCAGTCGGGAAGTGGTTGTGCCAAAAAAGCACCATCTTCTCCCGAAGGTTCAGCCCTTCGTTTCTGATGAGGTCCAATGTCCACCATCGTAGCGACTGGTCACGGGATGCCCGGAGGCCGTTAATGCTGCCCACATAAGGCGCTTGCACCCATGTTTCGCCAATGGGTGTGCAAGGGTCTTCCGCAAAGTTTGGGTTGATGGGTGCAGTTGGCAGCGGGTTCTCCTTGAAAAGTTGGAGGAATGCAGTATCGAGTCCATTCGCTGCCACTTCCTTTATTTGTTGGTAAGTTGCTCCGAAGGTGGCTCGACGCAGCAGGTGCGCAGCCTGCTCGAAGCCAAAAGGTCCAGTGTAGGGGGCAAGGCCGGAAACCAAAGCGGCATTCAACGATGCAGTGCTTTTTACAGCTGTGTCTGTACTTTTTTGCCCCAATAATCTGGCGAGGGTAGTTCTTCTATCCATGTTGAATTGATTTTGAAAATGAGGGTCGGGGAAAAGTGTTGGTTTTTCGAGGTAAGCTATCTGTTGACTTTGAAACTTTGGATAAGTTTAAGACAACAGCATATATTTTTCCTTTGGTGAAAAAAACAAGCCAAAGGTTGCTTATTCCAAAATAAAAATGCCAGGAAGGCAGCGGCTGCAAATCTTCCTGGCATCTCTATGACCAATGGCAATGGTCGTTACATCATGCCAAACAGCTTGGCGTATTTCATGATTTCGCCCGTGTTGCTGATTTTTAGCTTGCCCGTGAAAACGGCCATCATCGGGTTCAGTTCGCCCCGTAGCAGGGCGATGAAGTTCTTTTCCTTGGCGGTGACTTTGCATTTTGGTTCCCCTTCGAAATGCTCGAACACTTGCAATTTATTGTCTTGTACGATGACACTGAACTGGCCACCTCCATCGCCTTCTATAATATCAAAATGGAAATTGGTTTCCACACCTTTTAACCATTCAGGATTGACCGTATCTGGCAAACCCAGGATGAAATCCCTGGCATTGTGGATAGTGAACTTTGGTACGTTGCTTAAATCCATGTTGTGTTTGGTTTAGGAGGTTTAGGGGTAGATGGTTTAGTTGGTTTCGAATCAAACCTTCTAAACCTTTTAAACCCACTAAACCCAAATTCGCCGCAAAATGCAGCTTTTCAAATAAACCGCTCCATCCATTCGACCAAAAAAGCCAAGACTTCGGCTTGTTGTGGTTCATTGTGGATTTCGTGTTTCAGACCCGGCCACTCTTTCCAAGTCAAATCGCCTTTTGTTCGCTTCGCAAAATCGGAGGTTCCCTTTGGGCTGGTGATGGGGTCATTGCCGCCGTGCATGAGCAGGGTGGGGCAGGGCATGGCGCCTGTGAATTCGTCAAGGAATTTTGCACCCCCAAGCAGTTCGTATCCAGTCTTAACGGAGATTTGGTTATGGACCATTGGGTCATCCAAATACGCCTCGATAACTGCTGGGTCGTTTGATAATCCATTGGTATCCAACCCGTTATTTTGGGTCAGGTCGTGCCAAACAAAATTCATCACTTGAGCAAAAACGACAAGCAACTTGGAAGGATGTTTGGGCAATCGAATCCAAGGCCCTGTAGCAATCAAGCCAGTGATGGCAGGTTTTCTTCGCAGTACATCGTTCAGAACTATATTGCCTCCCATGCTATGGCCATAAAGGAAGATGGGGAGGTCGGGGTATTTTTCGCCAGCCAGTTTGAGCAGCAAGTCCACATCATCCATCATGGAATTAAGGCCTTCAGTATGCCCCCGCTTGCCTTCTGAGCGCCCATGTCCTTGGTGGTCGAAGCCGATGGTGGCTATGTTTTTCTTTGAAAAAAAGTGGGCAACATGATCGTAACGGCCGATATGCTCGCCGACGCCATGCACGAGACAAACGACAGCCCGTGCTTCTGGCAATGGCCAATGCTTGAAATGCAGGGAGGTGCCGCAATTGTTTTTTCGCTGAAAATCAACGGATTGCATTTGTTGTATGTTTAGCGTTCATCTTTCAATAAGTACCCCTTGTTTAGGGCAAAGTTTGTCAAAAAAAGCCGATTCATGGTAACCGCTCTTGCGCTTTGCCGTTCAAATTCTCAATGTACCAGGTTTGAACCTAATTGAAGTAACTTGGTTAGATATCCAATGTTGAAAAAAAAGAGCAAAATAAAATTTGCATTGTTTTTGAAATAAAGCCAAATCAAACCCAAAACCATTCCTCAAAAGCCAGTTTTAAATTTCAATTCTAAGTGAATTTGGTAGCTAAAATCAGTAAAGCCAGTAGTTTTTCATAGATTTTTCTTTCTCCAAATAAAATTTTTAGTTCTTACTTTTGCACCTCAATTTTGAATGATATGAATCCGTATCTTCCCATTCTGATGGTTCTCGCTGTAGCAATTGGTTTCGTGGTAGTCACGCTGGCTGCTACTCACTTGCTCGGCCCCAAGCGCAAAACCGCCATTAAAGACGACGCTTTCGAGTGTGGTATCGAGTCCATTGGTGACGCCCGCAGCCCATTTTCCATCAAGTATTTTTTAGTGGCCATCCTCTTCGTCTTGTTCGATGTGGAGGTCATCTTCATGTACCCCTGGGCCGTCAACTTCAAGGCACTTGGCCTCAAAGGTTTGCTCGAAATGTTCACTTTCATGGCCGTGCTTTTCATCGGATTGATGTACATTTTCAAGAAAGGGGCGCTGAAATGGGAATGAACTGATTTCGGATTTGGGATTTCGGATTTCGGCAGCCTCTGCCAAGTTCTTAATGTCACCTCCGAAATCCGAAATCCGAAATCCGAAATGAATATCGACATCCGACCAGAAAATACGCCGCCCGGCCTTGAAGGCGCTGGGTTTTTCGCCACCTCGATTGATAAGGTGGTGGGACTTGCACGTGCCAATTCGCTGTGGCCGCTGCCCTTTGCCACCTCCTGCTGTGGCATCGAGTTCATGGCAACGATGGCCAGCCACTATGACCTTGGCCGCTTCGGGGCCGAGCGACTCAGTTTCTCTGCCCGCCAGGCTGACCTGTTGATGGTCATGGGAACCATTTCGAAAAAAATGGGCCCTGTCCTGCGCCAAGTTTACGAGCAAATGGCCGAACCAAAATGGGTGCTTTCGATGGGTGCCTGCGCCAGCAGCGGTGGCATTTTCGATACCTATTCAGTCTTGCAGGGCATTGACCGCATCATCCCCGTGGACGTTTACATCCCCGGCTGCCCGCCCCGCCCAGAGCAGGTGTTGGACGGTATTTTGAAAATTCAAGAACTGGCCAAGAACGAAAGCCTGCGCAGGCGGCATTCCGCTGAGTACAAAGAAATGCAAAACGCATACGGCTTAGAATAATGATGAATTTAGCTGAAATAGAAATTCCTTGGATGGAAGAAGTGGTTGAAAAACTTCGCCATCAGTTTGACTCAGGTATTCTCCATGTTGAGCAATCCTACGACTTCCCCGTCGTAGTCATTGCGAAGCAAAGCCTGATGGACGTGCTTTTGTTTTTGAAAAACGAGCCAGACATGGGCTTCACCTTCCTTACTACGCTTTGTGGGATGCACATGCCAGAGCAGCAGGGCCAAGAATTCGGCATGGTCTATCAGCTGCACAACATGCCCCAAAACAGGCGGCTGCGGGTGAAAATCTTCATGCCGGAAAGCGACTTGGACGTTCCAACGGCCACCGCACTTTGGCCTACAGCTAACTGGATGGAGCGCCAAGAGTATGATTTCTTCGGCTTCAATTTCGTCGGCCACCCCGATTTGCGCCGCATTTTGAACATGGACGAAATGAACTACTTTCCAATGCGCAAGCAATACCCGCTGGAGGACCTCGGAAAGCACGATAAGGACGATGCCAAGTTTGGGCGATAAGCCCGGCACTAACGTCGGCGAGGTTTTGAACCTCGCCGACGTTTTGCCATTTCATGTGATTTGATTAAAATGACAGAGAATCCGACCATACAAGAACTCGAAAAGGAATACGTGACGCTCAATCTGGGCCCCACGCACCCCGCAACGCACGGCATTTTCCAGAACGTGCTCAAGATGGACGGGGAAATCATCGTGTCCACCGAGCCGACCATCGGGTACATCCACCGGGCATTCGAGAAGTTGGCCGAGCACCGCCCGTACAACCAAATCGCCCCCATCACTGACCGGATGAACTACTGCTCGGCCCCCATCAACAACATGGGCTGGCACATGACGGTAGAGAAACTCATCGGCTGCGAAGTGCCCAAGCGGGCGCAGTACATCCGGGTCATCATCATGGAATTGGCCCGCATCGCCGACCATATCATCTGCGACTCAGTCATCGGGGTGGACACCGGAGCGCTTTCCGGCTTCCTCTACATTTTTCAGGAGCGGGAGCATATCTACGAGATTTTCGAAGAGGTTTGTGGTGCCCGTTTGACCACCAACACAGGCCGCATCGGCGGTATGGAGCGTGATTTTTCGCCGAAGGCTTGGGAGAAATTGGAGTATTTCGTAAAGCATTTCCCCGAAAAGCTGCATGAATTTGAAAGCCTCTTGCTCCGCAACCGCATCTTCATGGACCGCACCATCAATGTCGGGCCGATAAGCGCAGAGCGGGCTTTGGCCTACGGCTTCACCGGCCCCAACCTCCGTGCCGCTGGCGTGGACTACGACGTGCGGGTGATGAACCCGTACAGCAGTTACGAGGATTTTGACTTTCAAATCCCCGTGGGCACCAACGGCGTCACTTACGACCGCTTCATGGTGCGCCTCGAAGAAATGAAGCAGAGCCTCGGCATCATCACACAGGCGATGAAGAACATGCCGGACGGCCCTATTTATTCCCCCGATGTGCCGGCGTTCTACCTGCCG
>JANPLH010000251.1:0-9798 GCA_031426435.1 Saprospiraceae bacterium
GGCGCTGCTGGAGAATGGGAAATTGGAAATTAGGAAATTGGAAATTGTGTGACGTCACACAATTTCCAATTTCCTAATTTCCAATTTCCAGCCTTACCGCACCATCAGCTTTCCGCTTCCCACCCTTTCCCCATTTCTTTCGATTTGGAAAAAGTAAACGCCCGACTGCAGCTCGCCCCGCTGGAATTCGAAGCCCGTGCCGTTGATGGTTTGCAGGCGCAATACCTTGCCGGAAACGTCCGTCAGCACCAGCCGCAGCGGCCCCGGCTCGATGCCCTCCACTTGCAGCAATGCGCTGTCCGTCAATGGATTAGGAACGATGCGTACCTGAGTTTTTTGTTGAAAAACGGGCAGCTTCGTGCCAACCGTCGTCCACGGGAAAACCTGCCCGATGCGGTGCTTGTACGTGTTCGTCTGCACAGGCGCATTGAAGTCAAAATAAATCAGCGCCGTATTTTCAATCACATCGCCATGGCCCAGCCCAACCCGTTGCGAAGCACGAAAACGGACGAAGCCGTGCGAGGCCGCCTCATTTGTGTTGGAGTCTGGCAACATGATATTGTCAAAAGTGAAAGTTAGCCAGCCCTCCGGCGTCACGCCGTAGGTGTATGGGTGACTGGCGGCACCGGGCCGCACGGTGGTGAGGTCGAGCTCCGGCGGCAGAACATCTATGACAACGACCTTGAAGGCGGTGTCAGTGCCCGTGTTCTGGAAGCGGACGAGGTACTCGATGTCCTGCCCGGGTTCGATGAGGTGCTCGTCGCCGAGGCCAGCCGGGTAGCCCTGTTTGTCGTTCGGGTCGAAGCTGCCGATATTGGGCTGGCAGTCCACGTCGGTGAAGGGGTCAGGGTCGTCATCGAAGCTCCACTGCGTAAAAAAGCCGAGGCTCAACCAGCCGCCGCAGCCCTCGACGGTGGCGCCCGTGCTGGCAAAACCGCTGGGGTGCTCTGGTGCCTGTTGGGCTTCGAGGTGAAAGGTGCTACCGTTGGCTGGCACACTGACGGTGGTGGACTGGCCGGGGCCAAGCTGGAACTCGTTGGTCATCAGCACGATTTGGTCCTCGATGATGATGAAACTGAGCGGGCTGGGCATGTCCCCCGTGCCGACGTTGGTGAGGGTGAACACAACGCTGTCGCCGCTGCAAGATGCGTCCATCTCGATGCTGCTGCCGTCCCAGAGCGGGTCAGGAGGGAGGCAGAGCGAATCGGGCGTGATATGCGCCGAGGTGCAGTGCGTTTGCCCCAAAATCGTGGAATCGCAACTGAGCAGTGCGGTGATTTGGAAGCTGCCGCAGTCGCCGACCGCCACATCGCCGAGGTCAAAAGTGAGCGTGTTTCCGTTTTGCGAAGCGGGGGAAATGTTCGAGGAAACATAGGTAAAATAGGGGTCGAGCGTGACTTCCACGGCGGCGTCTTCGGCGGTCACGGTGCCGTCGTTGCAGTAGTGGACGTAGTAGTGGTTGTCAAAACAGCGGCGCAAGAACGGGGCGCTGATGTCCACTGTCAGGTAGGGGCAATCTGTGATGGCTTGGGCGGGGAAGTCGAGCGAGAGCGTATCGAAAAAGGTGTTGATGGTAGCGGTTGTGGGACTGTTGCAGGCCGCCCAGTATGGTCCGGGCGGGGTGATGGTTATTTCGTAGCTGCCGGTGTCCACGGGCAGTGTGAAGTTGCCGAGGGAATCGGTCAAGGTAGCGAAAGACTGGGTGCCTTCCGCTTGCACGAGCCAGTTGGCGAGGCCAGGTTCGTTGGGGTTGGGGAGGCAGTCGGATTCGGGGTCTTGGTGGAGGGTGCCGGTGAGGGCGGAGGGGAAGAGGTTGCTGAGGGAGTCGGTTTTCATGAGAAGGGCATCCCATCCCATACTGTCACGTTCAGCGGTACCGCAGATGATGTAAGTGCCAATTGTGGTTTTGAGCCAGTTGGTACCCCATTCGTGTTCGGTCGTGCCCAAAAAATGCTGATTGATTTTATTTCCATTCTCATCAATTTGAATAACCCAGACCTGCCAGCCTTCTGGTGAACCTTTGGGGTAGCGACCCAATATATAGTACCCGTTGGGGATGGGCAAAATATCGTATATTTCCTCAAGGAAAAATCCTGAGCTTCCATATGCTTTCTCCCAAATCAAATTGCCATTTCCATCAATCTTCTTGCAAATTGGAGAGGGAAATCCGCCGCTGTTGTAAACTTTACCTATCACAATATAATTGCCATCGTTAGCATTTGACAGAGCTACTCCAAAATAGTATTGTGAATTTGGGGCCAGGCTTGAGGTGTCAATTCTAAGCCAGTTGACTTGGCCTAAAGAATCTATACTAATCAAAAGCATTCTATCTGTTGAAGTAGTAGAATCGGTTCCAGTACCAGTAATTAAATAATCACCATTGCTTGTTTTGATTAGGTTTGAGCCAGAAGCTGAATTGATTCCAAAAGGGGAGAAAAATTGATTGTCCCAAACTTCGTCTCCATTGGCATCAATTTTTGAAACAACACCGACAGGGCCATTATTTCCTGTAATAAAGCCTGAACATACAAAGCTCCCGTCATTGTTAAAGACCACCGATGTAAAGACCTCATGTGCTCCAAAAACATTCTGTTTTGGATACACTTTTTTCCAAATGATATTCAACTCGGAATCAAGCCTCATCAAAAATCTTTCGGAATATGCGGTTCCCCCACAAACAATAAATCCACCATCTGGCAATAATTCAGAATCATAAGGGGAACTATACCACCCATCGCTCTTCTCGGTTTTCTCAATTAATACATTCCCAAGGTAGTCCGTTTTAATAAACATCAATGTAACACTATCTATAAAATTCGACTCTACGGATGCAGTCATCATAATCCCTCCATCTGCTGACGGGCAAGCGGTTTGGTAACCTTGGTTAAAGGCCAATCCCTGATTTCCCTCCCCCCCATACGTCCTCATCCACCCCTGCCCCTGCACCCCCAGCGCGCAGGTGAAACCCACTATCACCAACCAAAATTTCATCCCTTTCATAGCCTGCATTTTTAAAAAAAAATTGAAGTAAAAACGTGCTTTTTCATGTCCCGTGAATTTTAGGTTTTGTGCCAGATTTTCGAGACGGTACAAAAGTGGTGCGGTGGGCGGTGGTGTGCAAGGACAGTTTTAGCCATTTTTCAAGATTATTTTTTAAAATTTTATTGCAAATAACTGTAAATCAGTTTTTTAAAACTAAAATAGTTCAATTTTTCTTTGTTTTGTGGTGATTTTTATTTTTCCCATTGTGATGTTCGTGCAGTTTACCATCCTCCTCGCGTACAAGCTAACAATCCTCCAATCATAAATCGCAAATGCAAGACTCTCGACTCCTCGAACTCCTCCGCAGCTTCTCCCCCGCCGAACTAACGGCTTTCGGGAAGTTCCTCCGCTCGCCCTACCACAACCTGCGGGAAGACGTCGTGCTGCTCTTCGACTATTTTTTTGAGAAAAAGGACTCGAAGAAAACATCCGTTTTTGAAAAAGAAACCGTGTTCAAATCAATTTTTCCGAAGGAAAAATATGAGGAGAAACGCTTGGCCTACACCATCTCCTTCCTGCACCAGTTGGCGCAAAACTTCTTGGTAATCAACGAATTGGAATCGGAGAACGAGGCAGCCTTCCAACTGCGGCTGGCGAAGTCGCTGCGGCGGCGGGGGCTGGAGCGGCACTACGAGACGGCCCTGAAAAAAGCCGAGGACGTCCTCGAAGCCCAGCCGCACCGCCATCTCGACTACCACTACCTGAGCCATCTGCTGCACCTGGAGCGCTACGAGTCCGGCGCAAGGGAGCGGCGCACCGCCAGCCGCCACTTCCAGGAGCTGGCCGATGCGGCAGATCTGTACTTCATCGCCAACAAGCTGCGGCAAAGCTGCACGGCGCTCATGCACAAGGCCGTGTCGGAGGCCGACCTGCGGCTGGAGCTGCTGAACGAGGTGCTGGCACAGGTGGAGCGCCAAAATTTGACCCAAACGCCCGCCGTGGGCGTGTGGTACTTTGGCTACCGGGCGCTGTCGGAGGCGGAGCCGAGGGGGTGGTTCGGGCAGTTGCGGGAGGCCATGCGGCAGCAGGTAGGGCGGTTTCCGAAGGCAGAACTGCGGGAGGTGAGCACCCTCGCCGTCAACTGCTGCATCCGGCAAATAAACACCCGGCGGGAGGCTGGGGAACAGGCGTTCTGGCTGGGCCAGGTCTTTGACATCTACAAGGAAGGGCTTGACAATCAGGTGTTTATAGAAAACGGTGCACTCTCCCGTTTCACCTACAACAACATCGCCAACGCCGGGCTGGGCCTCAAGGCTTTTGATTGGGTGGAGGCGTTTTTGGCGCAGTACAAAGACCTATTGGAACCCCGCCACCGGGAAAGCGCCTACCTTTTCAACCTCGCCTCGCTGCACTTCCGCAAGCCGGACTACGGGCGGGCGCTGGAGCTGCTGACCCAGGCCGAGTTCGACGACGTGCTGCACAACCTCGACGCCCGCCGGATGCTGCTGCGCATCTACTTCGACCTCGGCGAGGTGGCGGCGCTGGACTCGCTGCTGGACAGCTTCACCATTTTCCTTCGGCGGCGGCGTGACGTGGGCTACTTGCGCCAGCACTACTTGAACCTAATCCGTTTTACCAAAAAGCTGCTGCAAACACCTGCACAGGACAGGGCAGCACAGGCCAAATTGCGGAGCGAAATCAGCGACTGCAAGGCACTGGCCGAGCGGGAATGGCTATTGGGGAAATTGGAAATTAAGTAGTTGCACGATATTAATTGATATTAAGATATTGGGATATTGCAGCTCAACCGATTGGTTGTCAGGCGAATATCTCAATATCCCAATATCGAATAATATCGCATTGGTACTTAGAAATTGACGAGGGTTCTGGCAAAAGGTGCCTAAGTCTTCAACAAGTTCTTGAACCTCGGCCTGTGCGGCGTCACATCGCCCAGTTTGGCCTTTTTAGCTGCTTCGTAATCTTGGTAATTCCCTTCAAAGAAAACCACTTCGCCCTCGTCCTCGAAGCTGAGGATGTGCGTGGCCAAACGGTCAATGAACCACCTGTCGTGGCTGATGACCAGGACACAGCCAGCGAAGTCGTCAAGGGCGTCTTCCAGTGCCCGCAAGGTATTGATGTCAATGTCGTTGGTAGGCTCATCGAGGAGGAGGACGTTGCCGCCGTCCTTTAGGGTCATGGCGAGATGGAGGCGGTTTTTCTCGCCGCCGGAGAGCACGCCTGCCTTTTTCTGCTGGTCGTTGCCGGTGAAATTGAAGCGGCCGATATAGGCACGGGCGTTCATTTCATACGTGCCCACCTTTAGGATGTCCAAGCCGCCGGATACGATTTCATAGACCGATTTATCTGGGTCAATGGCAGCGTGGCTTTGGTCCACATAACTTACATGCACTGTTTCGCCCATCGTGATGCTGCCGCTGTCGGGCTTCTCTTGGCCCATTATCATGCGGAAAAGGGTCGTCTTACCCACCCCGTTTGGGCCGATGATGCCCACAATGCTGTTTTTCGGAACAGAGAAAGTAAAGTTTTCGAACAGCACCCGGTTATTGAAGGCTTTGTTCAGGTTCTCCACTTCTATCACCACTTCGCCAAGGCGAGGGCCGGGCGGAATGGTGAGTTCCAGCTTGGATTCTTTCTCCTTCAGTTCTTCGCCGGCCATCTTGTCGTAGGCGTTCAGACGGGCCTTGCCCTTGGCTTGGCGGGCCTTTGGGCTCATCCGAATCCAGTCAAGCTCCCGCTCCAAGGTCTTGCGGCGCTTGTCGTCCTGCTTGGCTTCCAGTTCGAGGCGCTTGGCTTTTTGCTCCAGCCAGCTGGAGTAGTTGCCCTCCCACGGGATGCCCTCGCCACGGTCGAGTTCGAGAATCCAGCCCGCCACGTTGTCGAGGAAGTAGCGGTCGTGCGTCACGGCGATGACCGTGCCGGGGAACTGTTGCAGGAACTGCTCCAACCAGTCAATGCTCTCGGCATCGAGGTGGTTGGTCGGTTCGTCGAGGAGGAGGATGTCCGGCTCGGAGAGCAGCAGGCGGGCCAGTGCCACCCGGCGGCGCTCGCCACCAGAGAGGACCTTCACCTCGGCATCGTCGGGCGGGCAGCGCAGGGCGTCCATGGCCCGGTCGAGCTTGTGGTCGAGTTCCCAAGCGTTGTTGCTTTCGAGGATGTCCATCAGTTCGCCTTGGCGCTCGATGAGCTTGTTCATCTCGTCGTCGCTCATCGGCTCGGCGAACTTGGCGTTCACCTCATTGTACTCGTGCATGTACTTCATCAGGTCACCTACGCCTTCTTCCACGATCTGGCGGACGGTTTTCGTCTCGTCGAGCACGGGTTCCTGGGGCAGGTAGCCGATTTTGTACTGTTTCTCAAATTCGATTTTGCCCTGGTAGTTCTGGTCGAGGCCGGCAATGATTTTGAGCAAGGTGGACTTGCCGCTGCCGTTGAGGCCGAGCACGCCGATTTTTGCACCGTAGAAAAAAGAAAGCCAGATGTTTTTGAGCACTTGCTTCTGCGGCGGGAACGTCTTGGAGACGCCCGACATGGAGAAGATGATTTTGTTGTCTGCCATAGTTGAGGAGGTTTCAGGTTACAAAATGGTTTCAGGTTTCAGTTGGTTCAGGTTTCATGGTCAGGTTCTCCGTGAAACCTGAAACCACTGAAACCTGAAACCCCCTTCGGTTGGGGCGGCAAAAATGGAGAAATTTTCTCGAAAATTTCGATGAATGTGGGAAGGTCAGGAGCGTTCCTTGTCAATTTTGCGAAGCTGGTCGGCATCGTCCAAGTCTTTGGGGCGTCCAGTGCTTTCTTTTTCTTTCAACAAATCAGCGAGGCGGATAAGGGGTACTTCAATGCCCTCAAAACTGATTTTTTCGGCATTTTCAAAACAGGTGACAAAGTCGTCTTTGGTAAAAGCCTTGATGTGGCCCATGATGTCCACCCTGAACCCATTGGGGAGGTGAAAGCCTGTCCAGCCGGGTGCCCAGTCCATGTCGGCGAGGAGTTCGCCTCCGGCAATACCCGCTTCGGCGCAGGCTTTGCCGAGTGCTTGGCGGTTGTCAGGGGTGTCATTTACCCAAAGGTCGAGGTCTCCCGTGTTGCGGGCATGGCCGTAGGCATTGACAGCAAATCCGCCAATAAGCAGGTACTGCACACTATGTTCGTTGAGCTTTTGAAATAAGTCGTAGACGTTTTTATAAACATTGGTCATGGCAGGTTTATTTAGGCGTGGTGTATGCTGCTTGTCCCCTTGGGTTTTGCGGAGCGCCGCTGAAAGTTCAATCAAATCTGTCAAATATTGAAGTTGATGGACAGGGTTTCGCCGCAAGGTTCGTTGAATTTCGACCTTTTCGACTTCGGCCATTGATAGGCCATTATAACTGAATATTGCCGCTGCTGTCACGTCTATTTATTTTTTGCTTCGCAAATTAGTCAAATCTCACTTCACCGACAAATCCAGCGTTCGCAGCCGCCATTTTTTCACTTCCCTGTCCCTGTTTCGCTTGATGCGGAAGGTGCGGTGTTTGAACAATTTTTTTATCAAAAAACCAGTCGCCACGCTGGTGGCGGGCACCATCACCGATGATTTTGGGATGTTTTGAAACGGGTCGTCGCTTACCGCCTCGTCAACCAAGGAGAACAGCACCCAGGCCGCTGCAAAATTGAACAACTGGTTGCCAATGCTCCTCGACCAACGCCCGCTTTTGTAGCTGCGGAATGCCACGATACTGTCCACCGCTACATGGCCATTTGCGAAGAGTACTATCTGCCCCTCGTAGGAAACATCGTCAATGACACGGGTGTACCACTGGCCATTATTGAGCCTGAAGGTGATTTCATCGCCCGGCTGGTACTTGCGGGTCTTGGTGCTGTGCAATCTTTCGAGCTGGAGGTATTTTTGGCCAAAGGCAGTTGTCACCACCAGCGAAAGGGCCAATATCAGTATCGTTTTTTGCATGGTAAAAAAGCAATTTCAGGAAAGTGGTCTTTTGCTGCGCAATGGTTGGGTATAAGGCAATTTCCGGTTGTCGACCACAAAATATTGCCCCGGTAGTATGGCCTTTAGGCCGTCCTGTCAAAGCCCTTTAGGGCGATAGCGGCGTAAACGCCTTTGACGGGACGGCCTAAAGGCCATACTACCGGCGGCCAATTTCCAATTTCCTAATTTCCAATTTCTCCCACTTTCGCTGCAATGATTTTCTTGTAAAACAAGTGCAGCACCGTTTGCATGGCCTTGTCAATTTGCGCCGTAGGGAGTTGTTCCTTCGCCACGTACAGCACCATGCAGGCGTACTGCTGCGGGCTGCCTTCGAGGCGGCGGTAGAGCCGGTGCTTGTTGAGCCGCCAAGCCTCCCGCACCTGCCGCTTGATGCGGTTGCGGGCCACCGCCGACTTGAAGTTCTTCTTCGCAACGCTGACCGTGAACTGCACGGGCGCACCGCCCCCGTCCGCCAAAGGCGGATGTGCCGCCTGTGGCATTGCCGTCCAAAACAACCGCAACGGATAGACACCAAACGATTGGCCGTCCTTGAACAGGCCGCCAATGACTTTGAGGCTTTTGAGCCGTTCCGTCTTTTTGAAGGTAAAATCTGGCATAACAGGGGCGAAGTTGGGGAAAAAATTGCCGCCATGCCCTGCCAATCATCGCTTTGGGGCAAAAAACACCGCCAAGCTTAGCCCAATGCACATTGCAATTTGCCTACATTTGCGCCTCAAACCGAGGAACGGGCGAAAATTAGTTTTTGATTTCCTGCACGTTCCCGTTAAGCCGCAACATGGGTGCGAGAAATGAAGAAGCCATCATTGAAGAGGTAAAGCGCTTGTTCGCTGGCCACCTCGAACAAAACGCCTTCCGCAAGACGCCGGAACGCTTTGCCATTTTAGAGGAAATATACCGCCGCAGCGACCACTTCGACGCCGAGGCGCTCTATATCCACATGAAGAACCAAAGCTACCGGGTGAGCCGTGCCACAGTATATAATACCCTCGACCTGCTGGTGAACTGCGACCTCGTGAAGCGCCACCAGTTCGGCAAAAACCTCGCACTCTACGAAAAATCTTACGGTTACAAGCAGCACGACCACCTCATCTGCGAGGGCTGCGGCAGGGTATTCGAGTTCTGCGACCCCCGCATCCAGCAAATCAAGGATATGATGGGCGAGCTGCTCAAGTTCAAAATCAGCTACCATTCGCTGAACCTGTACGGGGAGTGCAATGGGGCATGTGAAAAGACTTCGAAAAAGGATTGAAGGATTGAAGGATTGAAGGATTGAAGCGCATCATGCCACCAGTCCACATTCAATCCTTCAATCCTCCTTTCCTTCAATCCTTCTTTAAATGACGATAGACGTAATCCTCGGCCTTCAGTGGGGCGACGAAGGCAAAGGAAAAATTGTTGATTACCTGGCCACGCAGTACGACGTGGTAGCCCGCTTCCAAGGCGGCCCAAATGCAGGGCACACGCTCAATTTCGATGGCAAAAAGTACGTCCTGCACACCGTGCCGAGCGGCATTTTCCGCAAGGAGCTCATCAACCTCATCGGCAACGGTGTGGTCATTGACCCCATCACCTTGCGGCGGGAACTTGAAAACCTCGACGGTGCTGGCGTGGAATATCGCAGCCGCCTGCTCGTGGCCAAAAAGGCACACCTCATACTGCCCACCCACCGCCTGCTCGACGCCGCCAGCGAGGCCGCCAAGGGCAAGGAGAAAATCGGTTCTACGCTCAAAGGCATCGGCCCGACGTACATGGACAAGACCGGGCGAAACGGCCTCAGGGTCGGCGACACGCTGCTGCCCGATTTTTTGGAG
>JANPLH010000252.1:0-6009 GCA_031426435.1 Saprospiraceae bacterium
TAGGTGGGAAAAGGAAGGGCTTAGGTTTTGTTGCATGGGATAGGGGGAATTGTTGCAGCGCATTAGGACATCCTACTGCTCTTGAACACCGTCGGTGCCACCCCATACCTCGACCTGAACACCGTCGAAAAATAATCCGGCGACGAGTAGCCCACTTGGTAGGCGATTTCGGCCACGGTGAGCTTGCCTTCCAGCAGCAGCTCCTCCGCTTTTTTCAGGCGCAGGTTCTGGATATAATCGCTGATGCTCTCGCCGAGCAGGGCGTTCACTTTTCGGTAAAGTTGCGAACGGGACAGGCCGAACTCCCGGCAGAGGTCGCTCACTTGAAAGTCTTGCCGGGCATGGTTTTGTTCGATGTAAACGGTGAATCTTTTCAAGAAACCTGCGTCGAGCGGGTTGGTGCCAGCGGGCGGTTCGGGCGTTGTTGCCTCCGGCGAAAAGGTGGTCAGCCCTCGGCTATAGCTCTCTTTCAGGACCTGTCGGTTGAGCAGCAGCGATTTGATTTTTGCCTGCAAAAAATGGATATTGAATGGCTTGGTCACGTAGCTGTCCGCCCCGGCCTCGGTGCCATCAATCTGCTGCTCGACCATGCTGCGGGCCGAGAGCAATACGACGGGAATATGGGAGGTGCGTAGGTCGGTCTTTAGGCGGCGGGTGATGGAGAGGCCGTCCATACCGGGCAGCATGATGTCGCAAATGATGAGGTCGGGCGTCAGGTCGAAGGCTTTTTGCAGGCCATCGTTGCCATCCAAGGCGGGCACGACCTGGTAGGTGCTGCCGAGCTTTTTCTTCAAAAACGATTGAAGGTCGGCATTGTCCTCGATGATGAGGACTTGTTGCGAAGCAGCATTCTTTGCTTGTGCTTCCATTTCGCCTTCCGGCAAGATTTCCTCTGCCGCAAACAGGAACTCCTCCTCCGAAAGGTATTGTAGATTGCCCTCCACCACTTGGTCGTCGGAGAGGTGCGCCCGGCCCATCGGCAGCGATACGGTGAAACGGCTTCCCTTGCCCTTCGTGCTTTGGGCGGTCAGGTTGCCGCCATGCAAGTCCACCAACGATTTCGAAAGGGAAAGCCCAAGCCCTGTGCCCGCCAACTGCCGCTCGTCACCTTGGAAAAAAGCCTCGAAGACATGCAACATCTCGTCCTCTGACATGCCCTTGCCGCTGTCCTCCACCGTGAGGGTAGCTTTTTTTCCAACATTATCCAATGAAATGCTGAGGTGGATTTTGCCGCCATCCGGGGTGAACTTGAAGGCGTTGGAGAGCAGATTGAACAGCACCTTGTCCATCATGCCGGGGTCGAACCAGATGGGCAGCCGTTCGTGCCGGGTGAGCAACTGGAACTCCACGCCCCGGCGCTGAGCCTTTTTACCGTACGATTCCATGATGTTCTTGGTGAAACCAACGAGGTCGTTCTCGCTCGCCCGCAGCTTCATCTGGTTGCTTTCTATTTTTCTGAAATCCATCAATTGGTTCACGAGGCGCAGCAGCCGGTAGGCGTTTTGGCGTATATGCCCAATGCTTTGCTGCTCGTCCATGCTCAGTTTTTTGGAGGGCAACAGGTCTTCAGCGAAGCCCAAAATCAGAGTAAGTGGGGTACGGAACTCGTGGCTCATGTTGGTAAAAAAATCCACCTTAGCTTGTGTGGCCAGCCGCACCTCGTCGGCCATTTCCATGAGCTGTTTTTCGTGTTCCAAAATGGCCTGGTTCTTCGCTTCAAGGTCTTGGTTGGCGGCCTGCTTTGCCCGCAGGGACTTCCAGAGAAAGCCGCCTAGCACCAGTGCCAACAGCAGCGTTGATAACAGCAAAAAGATATAAGCCCGTTGGTTCGCCCCTTTTATTTCAAGGGTTTTAAGTCCCTCCACCTGCTCGTCAATGCTTTTTTGGAGGCTCTCCACCCGCTTCATCTGGTTGTGCAGGATGCGGGCGTTGCTGCTGTTGATGACAATGGTTTGCAGCGTGTTTTTCTTCTCGTAGGGCAGGTTGTTCAGGATGGCCAAGGCCAATTGGATGGCCTCGCCCCCGCCTGTAGGGTAGAGCATTGAGGCATTCAGGATGCCGTCTTCCACTGCTTGTATGCCCCGGCCAGTGCCGGGTATGCCGTCTATTCCAACGAAGAAAAACGATTTTTCACGGCCTTGCTCTTGCGCCATCCTATGGGCCGTTTCGGCCAGTAGGTCGGTATGCCCATAGATGATGTCGGCATCGGGGTGCTTGCGCAAAAGGTTGGGAAAGGCATCCCCCAGGTCGTGCAAATCGCCCATGACTTCCAGGCTGTCCACGACCTTGATATTTGGGTATTGTTTCAAGCCATCCATGAAGCCCCGGTGCCGTTCCACTGCTGGGGAGATGGCCATGCTCATTTGCAGTTCAATCACCATGCCCTTGTTGCCCCTTTGCGAAGCAACATAATTGGCTGCCGTCTTGCCTATTTCATAGTTGTCGGCGCCCACGTAGGCGGTGTACAGCTCCGACTCGGTCTTGCGGTCCATCAAAATGACGGGGATGCCCAATTTATGGACTTCTTCGATAACTTGCGTGAGGGGCCTGGCTTCGTTGGGGGTGACGAGGAGGATGTCAATGCCCGATTTTACGAGTTCCCTGATTTGGCCTACCTGCCTTTCGCTGTTGGCCTCGCTCACCCGCATCTCGAAATCCAGCTCAGGGTGCAGGGCCAGTTCACGCTGCATTTCGCCATTCATCACGTCCCGCCAAGCATCGTTGCAGCATTGGGAAAAGCCGATGCGGTATTGCTTGGGGGCATGCCCTTGCTGGCAACTCGATAGGATGCTTGCGCAAGCTATTAGTATAACAAAAGCCCCGAGTAAATTCCGTTTGCTCATTGGTGATGGATTGGAAAGGTGGGCAAGGTAGGGAAGTTGAGCGGCAATTCGATGAACAGTCATTGACCCTTTCGGTGATTGGGCTGTCGTTTTTGGAAGAAATATGGCACTCCAAAAGAACTATGTGCCAATCAGGCCGAAAGTAGCAAAGGAATACTGAACTTTGCACGTACCCCGAAACCCCAGTTTTACAATGATGAAGCCGGAACTGGGGTTCCGGCATACCTTTGCAGCAAAACCCTGCTTCATGGAATTCGGCAAACTTCCCGACATCTCGAAAGTGGATTTCCGACTGCCACCCGACCCACTAGGGAATGCGCTCGTTTTGTCTTCATCAAAAGCATTGAACCATAAAACGCTTTACATCGGTGCCACTGGCTGGAGCGTCAAAGAATGGGTAGGAAAAATTTACCCAAAAGGTACCAAACCCCCCGAATACCTGCGCCACTACACCCGCCAGTTCAACACGATTGAACTCAACACGACGCATTACCGCATACCTGACCTCTTCACCGTGCAGCACTGGCACGACGAGGCTGAAATGGATTTCCGCTTTTGCCCGAAGGTGCTACAGACCATCAGCCATGCAGCCGACCTCGGCACCTATGGCGACCTCATCCAACGTTTTTGCGAGGCAATGGGCGGGCTGGGCAGCAAGTTGGGGCCTTGTTTCATACAGTTGCCACCGTATTTCAGCGTGGAAAAAATAGGGGTGCTGGAGGCTTTTTTGAAACAGTTCACACTGCCCTTGGCGGTTGAGGTGCGTCACGAGTCTTGGTTTTCGAATCAGGTGAACACGCAGCGCCTTTTTGAGTTATTGGAAAAGTATGGCGTCAGCACCGTCATCACCGATGTGGCAGGTCGGCGGGACGTGGCGCACATGCGCCTCACCACCGATAAGGTGCTCGTCCGCTTTGTTGGCAACGACTTGCATCCGACCGATTTCACCCGATTGGACGAATGGGCGCAGCGGCTAAGTGACTGGTTTTCAAGTGGCTTGAACGAGTGCTACTTTTTCACCCATGAACCGGACAACCTACTGGCACCCGACCTTGCGGCAGCTTTTTCTGAAAAAACAAAAGGGATAGCGGGCGTTGCTACCCGTGGGCCGAAACTCAGTGGAGGGGAACAGCAGCGCCTGCAAATGGCTTTGTTTTAACCAAGTAGGATTAAGGCCTCGTTAAATTTCGGTGCAATGATTGCCTATGATTTTTGCTCCCCTTTTAATTAGCTAATTTGGCCACTCGTTTACCAAAACACTCTACCAACGAAATATGACAGCAGTCGCTGAAATACCAATAGAAGGTGCCGAAAACTACCCGTATTTGCACCGTGACATCAGTTGGCTCTCTTTCAACTACCGGGTGCTACAGGAGGCCAAAGACCCCAGTGTGCCGCTTTTGGAGCGCCTCAAGTTCCTCGCCATCTATTCCTCCAACCTCGACGAGTTCTTCCGGGTGCGGGTGGCCAACCACCGCAACCTCATGCGGGTGGGCAAAAAGACCCGACAGGTTTTTGACTACAATCCCAAGGCGATTTTGAAGCAAATAAAGCAGATGGTAAATGACCAGCAGCAGGATTTCAGCGATATTTTTGAAAAGCAAATCGTGCCGGAGCTGGGCAAGCACCGCATCTTCCTGCGCCGCCGGTTGCAGTTGGGCGAAAAGCAGCGGCAGTTTGTGGAGCAGTATTTTGATGAATACATGTTGCCTTTTGTGCAGCCCGTTTTATTGCTGAAGGGCAAAATCCGACCTTTCCTCAACAATGCCTCGCTCTACCTCATGGTGCACATGGAGGACAAGGATGACCACTCGACGCAGTACGCCATCGTGAAGGTGCCGAGCGACCACCTGCCCCGATTCATACAACTCCCCTCCCTCAATGGCCGCCGTGAACTCATCATGCTCGACGACATCGTGCGGCATTGCCTTGGCGACATGTTCCCCGGCTACGACATCCAGGACACCTACTCCATCAAGCTGACCCGTGACGCAGAACTGTACATTGACGACGAGTTCACGGGCGACCTGCTTTCTAAAATACGCACCAGCTTGACCAAAAGGCATGTGGGGCCGCCCAGCCGCTTCGTCTATGACCGGGAGATGCCGCTGGACCTGTTGGATTTCCTCGTGGAATCCTTTGAGCTGAAGAGAAGCGACCTGCTCGTAGAGGGCCGTTACCACAACAATTTCGACTTTTTCAAATTTCCCGACTTTGGGCTGACCCACCTCAAAAACAAGCCCCTGCCGCCGCTCCCCCACCCCACCATGCACGAGCCGGAAGATCCTTTCAGTGTGGTCAGCGCCCAGGATCAGCTGTTGCATTTTCCCTACCAGTCCTACCAGGCGGTGGTTCATTACTTTGAAGTGGCGGCGCAGGATCCCGAAGTGACCCACATCAAGGTGATCCTGTACCGGGTAGCCAAACAAAGCCGTATTCTGGAATCGCTGATGCAGGCCGTTCAACGGGGCAAGCAGGTTTCGGTATTCGTGGAAATAAAGGCCCGTTTCGATGAGGCGACCAATCTCGAATGGGGCGAGCGACTGGAAAAGGCGGGTGTGCGGGTGCACTACTCATTTCCGGGGGTCAAGGTGCATTCCAAGCTCGCCCTGGTGCGGCGGATGGAAGAGGGGCAGCCACGCCTGTACAGCTACCTGTCCACGGGGAATTTCCACGAGGATACGTCCAAAATATACTCCGATTTTGGGTTGTTCACCGCCGATCCGCGGATGGCGGCGGAGGTGAGCAACGTGTTTACCTTTCTGGAAAACATCAAACCGCCACAGGAGGAATTCGAACACCTGCTGGTCGGCAAGTTCAATCTGCGGCCGGCCCTCTACAAGCTCATCGACCGGGAAATAGCGGCCGCGAAAAACGGGAAGCCGGCCCATATGATCTTGAAATTCAACAGCCTGGAAGATAAAGACATCATTGCCAAACTGTATGAATCGTCGCGGGCCGGGGTAAAAATGCAGCTCATCGTACGCGGCATTTGCTGCCTGGTGCCCGGTCTGAAGGGCGTGAGCGAAAACATTGAGGTGATGAGCATTGTTGATCGTTTTCTGGAACATGCCCGGGTCTTTGTCTTTCACAACGGCGGCGACGAGCGCATTTTCCTGAGCAGCGCCGACTGGATGGAACGCAACCTCAGCAACCGCATCGAGAC
>JANPLH010000253.1:0-46793 GCA_031426435.1 Saprospiraceae bacterium
ATGGGTTCATGAACGATAAAATGAATTTGAAAAACAAAAAAGGCCGCACCCATCGGGGTACGGCCTTTTTTGTTTCTATCGCTGAAAGCTCTTTTCGCTGTATCAATTTACAGCATCTGCGCCAACTGCACCGAAGTCGAACAACAGCGAGAAGCGCAAGGTATTGTCGAGCGGGCTACGCTGGTTGGTGGTGGGGATGAGGTAAGAGAAGTTCAAGCCGAAGATATTGTACTTCAAACCGAGGCCCACCGTGAAGAAGTGGCGGTCGCCCTTGGTACGGCTTTCGGTGAAATAGCCAGCACGAACGGCGAACTGCTTATCATACCAGTACTCGAGGCCAGCTGAGAACATGAGTTCTTTCAACTCCTCATCGAAGCCGTTGGGAGCATCTCCGAAAGAACTGAAAATGCCTGAAATCGGTGACTCTTCCCTCCAGTCATTAACGCCATTGTTGTCTGCGTCGCAGTCGGGGCAAGGGGATGGAACGAGCAACTTGTTCACATCGGCAGCGATGGTCAAGCTGTTGTACTCATCAAAATTGAAGCTCCATGCGCCGCCAAGGCCGAGGTTGGTCGGCAGGAAGTCCTTTTGGTTGCTGGAGGCATTGGTATAGGTGATTTTGGAGCCAATATTGGAGATGGCAAGGCCGATGGTAAGGTCACTCTTGCGGCCATTGGTTTCAATATCGGTGTCGTAGGTGAACGAAAAGTCGGCAGCGCCAGCTTTCCCGGCAGAAATTACCTGACCGTTCACTTCCTGCCCTGAGGCGAGGTTGGAGTAGATGAACTTGGCACCCACGGCAGCTGTGAACTTCTCGGACAGCCTACGGGAATAGGCGATAGTCGTCTCGAATTCATTGGGGCGGCCATTGCCGATGGACTCTCCCTGCTCGTTTGTAAAGGCGATGTCGCCCAGCGAGAAGTACCTAAGGCCGACACCTATTGCTTGGAGGTCATCCAATTTGTAGTAACCAGTAAGGTAAGCGAGATAGACATCGGTGAGGCCGAGCGAGCGCAGCCAAGGTGTATAAGTAGCCGAAACGCCCAATGGGTTTTCGGCCATTACCAGCTTGGATTGGTTGAAGTGCATGGCGTTGGCGTCAGCAGACAGGCCAATGCCTACATCGCCCATGGCGCCAGAGCGGGCATCGG
This sequence comes from Saprospiraceae bacterium, assembly GCA_031426435.1. GTDB lineage: Bacteria > Bacteroidota > Bacteroidia > Chitinophagales > Saprospiraceae > UBA6168. The sequence goes on from JANPLH010000253.1 coordinate 1,152, forward strand.
ACACGATGCGCAAGAACGGCACTGCGGTCAAGATGGTGTTGATGCAGGCAGAACCGTCTGGGTTGACCAACTCGCCAGCTGAATTTCTAAAACATTGGGCGTTCAAATCGTTGGAAGAGAACAAGCCAATTAGGGTGAAACAGGCTATCGTAAATCGTAAACCTTTCATGAGATGAATTCAGTTTTTTAATAAAGTTTGCAAATATAGCGCAGCTAAGAAGAATGAAGCATGTTGGTTTTAACAAATGCCTCAAAAATCAAGGGCTTAGGTGATGGCTTCATGGTTTTATTGCTTCATGGTTTCATTGTCGTCCCAATTCGGCAGCAATGAAGCCATGAATCAATGAAACCATGAACCAATCATTTTAGTATTACCAATTTTTCAAAGTCGCTCTCGCCTTCCAGCACGGTGTCGCCGGTATTGACGCTCCTGACTTTCACTTTGTAGAGATAAACACCTTTGGCAAGTGGGTCGCCATAGTCGTCCCTACCATCCCATTGGATGCCGTCGCCTTTGCCTAAACGGTACCCTGTCGAAATTATTCTCTGCTCCAAAGTTTTTATCAATCTTCCAGAAACAGCGTAAATCTGCACCATTACGTCCATTTCGGTGCCCGATTGATTGTGCTCAAATTGGAAGAACGTGGAAGTGGTAAAAGGGTTCGGATAATTCAGCACATGTTCCAGCGCCACCTTTCCAGAACTGGCCACCACGAACTCCGTGTAGCCCTCTGCGGGGTTGTTGGCAATGTCCCATGCTTGTACTTTGATTTCGTGCCGACCTTCCGGGAGGGAGTGGAAGGGGTAGCGCACCTCGCCTTTTGTATAGTCATCGAGCGCAGCTTCGTAAAAGTCGTTCAGGTTGTAGGTGTTTTGGGAGTTCTTATCCAAAATACCTGCCAAGTCGTGCCCCACGCTGTTGCCGATGACGTTTATGCCATTGTCGTCCGCCAATTTCACGAGCAGCACGGGGTCGGGGCTGGTGATGCCGCCAAAGACGAAGCTTTCGTTGTTCATGAACACGTCCACTTTTGGCCCCTTGTCGTCGGCAAGTGCGTTGGCGTCGGTGCCGCCCACAATGATACTTTTGTAGTTGCCAGCGGCGTCCTCCATTTTGCCCTCGTCGGCGGCGTAGTAGCTAAGCTTGCAGCTGCCATAATTGTAGTCTATGTCCTTTGGCACCACGAAAGTAAACTTGAACTTTCCGCCCGACACGCTCGCCCGTCCCTTGAAGATGATGTTCTTCTGGAGGTCAAAATCGAATAGCGGCGTGCCTTGCCCCAAGGTTCGGTATTTGATGGACTTGTCAAAAATGGTCGGGTAAACAACGCCGTTGAAATTGGTGAGCAGGTTCCCCCCGTCATCACGCACTTCGCCTTCGATGGTCACTTTTTGCAAGGCCCTGATGGTATCAATGATGGCGGTGTCAATGGCATGGCCGTTCACGGCGGTCGTCACTATCTGTTGATTGGGCAGCGCCAGCTTCTGCATGGGGTCGCCCAAAAGGGTAAACTTTTGGGTGTTGTCGTTATTGCCGAGCTTGTTCTTGCTGAGGCGCAGCACCTCGCCGATGGTGGGCCGCTCGTTGTTCAGTTTGTAAAACAAAGTGTCAACCGCCTTGCCCGTCAGCTCGGCATTGGAAGAGGCGAAAACGGGGCGGGTAGTTGTGTAAAGTGCTATGGCCCCTCCCTTTTCGTTCAACATGCAAAGCTCTCCTGCCGTGGTGGAAGTGGGGTCGTCGTACCCAGCGAAGGAACAGGTAGCTGTGATGATGATGGGCATTTTTTCGAGGTTGCGCCAGCTGAGTATGTCCTCGATTTTCAGCACCCGTTCCTGCGTCCAGCCTTTTGTGCCGCCGTGGCCGAGGTAAATCATGGCCAATACGCCCTTGAATATGTCATTGTTGATGGCATCGGTGGCCAATGGCACCCGCACCCCGCCGAAGGTCGAAACCTGCGGATAAGCATCCAGATAGATTTTGTCGAGGTTCAGGTTGGGGTTTTTGGCAGAAATCCTTTCGGCGATATGGTCGGCGTCGGCTGAGTGCAGGTTGCCGTCCTCGTCATCGCCAACGAAGGCCACCCGATTGCGCCAGTCCCGAAGGTTACTGGGTTCTGTGTCGTAGCGGATGATTTTGTCCACTACGCCCTTTGCCTCGCCCTCGTCCTTCACGGGGATGCGGCCCACGGCAATGTCCAATGACCCCGTGCCGAGGTTTTGGCCTTCGCCATCGCTCAAGAGGGTGAAATAATCATCGGTTGGAAAAGAGAAAATTGGGCTGACAGACGACGGCGTTTCCAGCGTTGGCACATAGTCCCCACCAAAATTATAGAGGTCCCTGCTGTCGAAAGAGGCATCGCCGAACAGCAGCATTGCCTTGAAGCGGTCGGGCTTGCGGTCGTAGAGCATCCGGGCAAAGTCACGGATGGCGGTGGCGTCTTTGCGGCCACTGGCGAACTCGTTGTAGAGCTTTTCCACGTCCACCATTGCCACATTGAGACCGCTGAATGAGCGGCGGTGCTCAGCAAGGCGCTCGGCCTGCGCCATGAAGTCCTTGTGGTAAATGATGGCCATGTCCACGTCGTCAAAGCCGTGGTAGTTCTGGTTCTCGATTTTCCCGATGGGCTCCGCCGTGAGGAACCCTGCGTTTCCGCTTGCCCCCCCGGAGAAGGCAATAAACTCCGCCAGAGTATCGGTGGCTGCGCCAAAACTGAAGGTAGTGCCGCTGAGACTGCCCTGCTGCCGCTTTGGCAGCAGCGGGTTGGTCACGTCCCAGATGGTCAGGTTGGCGTCCGCCCCGCCAAGGCTGAAGCTGCTGACGGCATTGCCCATGCTGCGGATGTCACGGAAGTGCATCTGGTCGCCGGTCATGATGAGCGCCCGGCGCAGGTTCAGTTCGATATAGTCGAGCCAGCCTTCATTGAAGGCATTGTCCGGGCGGTTGAATTTTAGCTGGATGCTGAGGTCGCCGTTAGGCGTGAACTCGTCGTTGATGCCTACGATGCTGGCATAGGTATCGGTGGTGCCGCCGTTGGTCTTTCCAAAAAAGCTGCTGTTGAAGGTTTTGCCGTTGGCAATGATGGAGTAATTGGCGCTGTTGCCCTGTGCGATGCGGGCGGCAAAGGAGGCAGATAGCTTTACTGGCTCGTTGGGCACCAGGTTAGGCAGTTTCAGTTCGTTGCTGAAATCGCTCTCCGTCGTCACCTTATAGTAATCGCTGAAAAATTGCCGACCGGCACCCTGCGTATAAATCCAGTCGTGCAGCAGGTTGTACTTCTCGTTTTCATAGCGGACGAAGTCGCTGAACGTGCTCGTCGTGTAACTGGCACCTGTGAGCGAGGGCTGGTCTTCTATGCGTAGGCCATTTGAACCGCCCGTTTTGATGAAATAATAATTGAGCAGCGAGTAGAAGTTCTTGGGGTAGCTGAAGGTCTGTTTTGCGTTGTCGAAATACCAGATGTCGGCGCCTTGGCCATAAAAAAGGATATAGTCGCCACTGTCGAACTTGCCATCGTCCTCGCCGATTACTTCGATGGCGTTTTCAACGAGGTCATCGGCACGGGCTGCATCAGCCAGTTCGGGCAGGATGCCGCCGCCGTTGCCATATAACTTAATGGTACGGGGGTCAATGCTTTCGAGCGGGATGCCCAGCTTGTTTTTCAGGAAATCAAAATCGAGCTTGATGACGCCTGTTTTTTCTACGCTAAACTTATAGATGTCGCCCTCGCTTAGCACAGAGGTATAGGTGTTGCCGCCCCTTGGCTTGCCGGGCAGCGGCAGTGGAGCGAAATCGAGTCGAAGCTCGAAGGAGACCAATTTTTCATATCGCCCAGCCCCTGTGCGGCGTATGGGCATGAACGTCACACGGCCATAGTAGCTGCCCCGGTCGTTTTCGACCGAGGTGCTTGGGCTTATCTGCTCCGCAATGATTACATCGTCGTCCGAGGGCGTTTTTTCTAATGGCTCATACACCATATTGCCGAAGGCAACCCTGAACTCGCCAAACGATGGCAGTTCGAAGCGCTCGCTGTAGTATGGCAGGGTGCTGATTTCCGGCTTGTAAATGGCACCGTCAAAACGCAGGAGCTGGATGGATTCTGTACTTTCTTCGTAGGGCATTACCGCCGTTTCTGCATGCCAGGTGAGGTTTCGCTGCACCATGCTTGGCGGTGCGGCAATGGCAAGCACCACATAGAAGAGGGCGGCAATGGATGTTGTTGTTCGCTTCATTAACATTGGATTTGACAGGAAAAGACGGCTTCTGAGGCCCCGAATAATTTTGAACGGCTCTAAAACGTTACGAATGGGCCGCTATGTTGTTCAGGTGTTTTTTAACAAACACTAAAACAAGTGCAAAAGTCGCCCAATTGATTTTTGTTGCTTGCGAAAACCATTGACAATCAATCGCTTGCGGTCAAGAAACTGCTTTCTGAGGGTGCCTTTCGAAAACTTGGCAAATTGACCAACGCCGACATTTCAAAAAAAACTTGCCCGGCATCGGTGGCTTTTTCCCAATTTTACATTCCCGCTTTCGGTGCGAAGTTCGCAAATAGCTGCGTTTGGCCAGCGGAAAAACAGTAAACTAAGGTCAATGACAAGACAAATATTTCAAATAACGGCCCTGTTCATGCTAATCTGCACCCTTTCACAGGCGCAAGACCCTATGTTCAGTCAGTTTTATTCCACGCCCTTGGTATTGAACCCAGCCTTCGCCGGTACTACCTACGCACCCAGGATTTCCACAACCTATCGCAACCAATGGCCCATCCATGCCGACGAAGGCACCACGGCCTATTCAACCTACGCCGTCTCATACGAGCAGTTTGTGCCAGCATTAAACAGCGGGTTCGGCATCTTGGTTTTGGCCGACAATGCTGGAGGTGGCATACTCAAGACCACCAATTTTGCAGCCAACTACGCCTACCGCATTGAACTCAGTGATGAATTCAACGTGCGGCTCGGCATCAACGCCGGGTTCAAGCAATCAAATATTGATTGGGACAGGCTCACCTTCCTCGACCAACTCGATCCCATCACGGGCCCGCTCGACCCCTCTGGCCTCCCCAATATCAGCAACGAACTTCGGCCCTCCGACCTCAACACCACCATTTTTGATGTGGGCGCAGGTATATTGGCTTACACCAGTAAATATTATGGCGGCGTGTCGCTCCAGCACCTTACCACTCCCGACGAGGGTTTTTTTAGTACAAACAGCGGCCTGCTCGACGGGCTGCCGCTGCGCACTTCCGTTCATGCTGGGGCCGAGTTTATCGTTAAAGAAGGCAATAAGCGCAACCCATCGTCGTTTGTCTCTCCAAACATCCTCTTTGTGAAACAGGGCAACCAAGGCCAGGTAAACGTTGGGGCCTACTACAACCACGGGCTGGTTTTTGCAGGTGGTTGGTTCCGGCACTCCTTTGGCAATGCGGACGCCATGATTGCGGTGGTGGGCGTTCAGTACGATATTTTGAAAATTGGGTACAGCTACGACTTCACGCTGGGCAGTGGTTTGGCAGCGCCAACGGGCGGCGGACATGAGATTTCGTTGGTTCTCAACTTCGACCAAAGCGAATCCGTGAAGGCAAAACGCCGGGCAGAACGCTATCAGGATTGCTTTAAAATCTTCCGCTAAAACGATTGTGGAAAACAATCGGTGTTAAAAACCAAGCTCAACCCCAAAAATGAAAACTACTTTTCTATATTTGCACGTCTTTTTTTCAAAGTAAAAATTTCTATAAAAAGTGATGAAAAAATTGTTGAAGTTAAGTCCCGTATTTCTCCTTGCAGCATTGCTGCTCGCAGCTTGCGGCAAGAAGGAGCGCTCCGCAACCACTGGCTGGCAATACAACGATGCCAAATGGGGCGGTTTCGAAAAAGTTGACTACGAAGGCCAAGCAACTGGCCCCAACCTCGTCCTCGTTGAGGGCGGCACCTTCACAATGGGCGTTACCGACCAGGACGTTACCTATGATTGGAACGCCATCCCACGCCGGGTAACCGTATCTTCCTTTTACATGGACGAAACGGAGGTTTCAAACATTGACTACCGGGAGTACCTCTACTGGCTGCAACGTGTCTTCGGCGAGTCGTACCCAGAAGTGTCCACCAATGCACTCCCCGACACCTTGGTTTGGCGGGAAGAATTGGCGTTCAACGAACCATTCGTTGAGACGTACTTCAGGCACCCATCTTACGATTTCTACCCTGTTGTGGGCGTAAACTGGCTCCAAGCCAACGATTATGCACAATGGCGTACCGACCGTGTGAACGAAATGATACTCATTGAAAGAGGCGTCCTCAATCCAAATGCAGAGCAGAAGGACGAAGACAACTTCAACACCGAGTCATACCTTGCTGCGCAATACCAAGGCAGTGTTCGCAAGAACCTGAAGGACATCCGTACAGGCGGCGAGCGTGCAGTTCGCTTCGAGGACGGCATCCTGCTCCCATCCTACCGCCTTCCAACGGAGGCCGAGTGGGAGTACGCAGCCCTTGGCCTTATCGGCAACATGGTGTCTGAAAAGGATGAGCGCATCTCCGACCGCCGCATCTATCCATGGAACGGCAACACTGTCCGTTACCAGAAGCGCAACAAGTACCAAGGTGAAATCCTCGCCAACTTCAAGCGCAGTGCAGGTGACTATATGGGTATGTCAGGCAACCTCAACGATGCCGCCCACATCACCGCCGATGTTCGGAAGTTCATGCCCAACGATTTTGGCCTCTACAACATGGCTGGCAACGTGAACGAATGGACAATGGACATGTACCGCCCGCTTACCAGCCTCACCCTTGAGGACGTGGAGCAGCAGGACCTCAACTCCTTCCGTGGTAACAAGTTCAAAACAAGGGTACTCGACGAGAACGGCAAGCCCATCGAAAAGGACAGCCTTGGCCGCCTCAAGTACCGCTACGTGGAAGATGACGAGGTTGCAACCCGTGAGAACTACAAAGTGGGCCAGCCCTACAACTTCTTGGACGGTGACAAGACTTCCGAAGCTTTCTACGACTTTGGCAAGCACACCCTCGTGAGTGACAAGGCAAGGGTCATCAAAGGTGGTTCTTGGCAGGACAGGGCCTTCTGGCTCTCCCCAGGTACCCGCCGTTTCCGTGACGAAGACAAGTCGTACCGTGACCTCGGCTTCCGTTGTGCCATGACCCGTACGGGCGGCCCAACTGGCAATGAAGACTCTGCCGGTACTACTTTCAAGACCAAGCAGGGCAAAACAAAGCGCCGCTATAAATAAATAAGAGCGATTCTTCGCTTTCGCAAAAAGTCCCCGTTTCATATCGAAGCGGGGACTTTTTTTTTAAACCTAATATGAGCACGAGGGGGATTTCGCCCATTCAATTTCACTTTTTTACTTCCCGCCTGACTACTTTTGTCCCACTAAAAATGACACTGTGGACAAGATTGACCTTATTTATCAGAACTACCTCCAGCATCCCAACATCATCACCGACAGCCGGAAGGTGGAGCCGGGGTGCCTTTTCTTTGCGCTCAAAGGGGAGCGCTTCAATGGCAACCAATTTGCTGCAAAGGCAATAGCGGACGGGGCGGCCTTGGCCATTGTTGACGAAGCGGTGGACTTGCCAGCGGGCAAATCCATACGAGTAGATGACGTGCTGACGACCCTCCAAGCTCTCGCCACACACCACCGTCGCCAATTCAATATACCCGTGCTGGCCATCACGGGCAGCAACGGCAAGACCACCACCAAAGAGCTTGTAAGCGCCGTGCTTGGCAGCCATTACCCCACGCATTTCACGAAAGGGAACCTCAACAACCATATCGGTGTGCCGCTTACGATACTGGCCATGCCCGCCAAAACGGATGTGGCTGTCATCGAAATGGGGGCCAACCATCAGGGCGAGATTGACTTCCTCTGCCGCATTGCCGAGCCGACGCACGGCCTCATAACTAACGTTGGCAAAGCACACTTGGAGGGCATGGGCGGTTTCGAGGGGGTGAAAAAAACCAAATCGGAGCTGTACCGCTACTTGGCGGAACGCAATGGCCTCGTTTTCGTCAACAAGGACGAACCGTTCCTCGAAGGATTAGCCACGGGCAACCGATTACAGCTTTTTTATTTGAAAAGCGACCAGCCCGACGTGGTCAACGTGCCATTCGAGGTGAAATTGGTGGCAGAAGAACCTTTCATGGAAGTCGCCTTTTTATCGGAAAAGGGTGAACTGGTACACGCCAAGAGTCAGTTAATTGGCCGCTACAATTTCAACAACATCATGACTGCAATCGTCATCGGAAAATACTTCAAGGTGCCTTCCAAGAAAATCATCGCAGCCATTGAGGATTATGTGCCGAGCAACAACCGCTCGCAGTTGAAAACCATTGGCAGCAATACCTTTATTCTGGATGCCTATAATGCCAACCCGACAAGCATGAAGTCAGCTATAACAGCTTTTTCCAAAATGAACACCACCAGCAAAGTGGCCATCCTCGGTGCCATGAAAGAGATGGGTGAGTACAGCAACGAAGAGCACCTTTCCATTGCGGAGCAAGCGGCAAGCAGTGGCTTTAATCAAGTGGTGCTGGTAGGCGAAGAGTTCCGGGATGCCGCTGACAGGGTAGGGGCCGCTTTTTTTGAAAACACTGCCCAACTCAAGGCTTGGTTTGATGCTGCCAAAATGGAGGGCACCCATTTTCTGATAAAAGGCTCACGGAGCATTGGGCTGGAAGGGATGCTGGGATGAAACCAGCAGCTTTGGCCATTGAAAGCGGCTATTTAGCGTGAATTATTTGTCAGGATAACAATCCTTGTTTTTGAAAATAATACATTAGCAGGGCCAAATCGAAACAGCCCAATTACGGTTCGGCAGAAATAAGAATCCAAGTGAAAAGCCATGCTGAACCACAATTTGGCAACCTCTCCGCATTTACGGAAAACCCCATCAGGTACCACAGCCAAGCTGTTGCCGAAAAAACAAGGCAAACGCACCTTCGATGCGTTGAGGTGTTTTGAGCCTTCTATATTACCTTGCTCTTTACGTTACTTTATCTTCTCCTTTTCCCTGTATTTACTTTTATCACCAACGTTTCTGACCCCGACACTGGCACAGCCTCCACTCCCACCTGTTTCCCACCTCACCGAAAAAGACGGCCTCGGCTCCCGCCTCAACACCAGCATGGTCGAGGACAAAAAGCGAGGGTTTTTTTGGATTGGCGCGCAGAGCGGCATCTGGCGCTACGACGGGGAGACGATGGTGAAGGTTTACCCAAAGCCCGAAAAAAACGCCTTATCCACGGATACCTACCTTGCTTTCACACTCTTTTTGGCCGACTCACAAGGCGACGTCTGGTTTTTTGACGACAAAAAGTGTATCCGGCGGCTGTCGCATATCACAGGGAAAGTCCAGACTTTTTATGTCAAGTCAGAAGGCCGGGATTCTGCCATCGCATTTCAAAATACTTTTTACATGGGCGGGATGCACGAAGACCGGAAGGGGCGCATCTGGGCCAATACGACTTCGCATGGGCTGCTGCTTTTCGATGAAAAAAAGGGCTGTTTCGTGCCCGCCCCTATTTCGCCGGCCTTGGACCATCCGGGCAACCTGGGCAAGATTTACGAAGATGACGAGGGCTGGTTTTGGTTTGCCAACAAAATGAAACCTGTTCGATACAACCCAGAGACTGGAGAGGTGTGGTTCGACAAAAACAACCCAAAGCATTGGCCCGTCTTTGACCTTTACGCTTCCGCTTTCTTCGTGGATTCCCAGCAAAAAATGTGGCTGGCAGAGTTCAATAACGGCTATCGTTATGACCTAAAAACGCAAAAAATCGAGCGCCTGCCGGAGCTGTTCCAAGCCTCCGGGTTTGCTGAAGACAGTATGGGCCGCATCTGGTTCGGGCGGTACTACAATAACTTCCTGACCTGTTACGACCCCCGCACCGACCGTTTTGAGCAATATCACTCCAATGAAAACGACCCCAATGGGCTAAGGATTGCCACCTGGATTGCTTTCGTCCACATGGACAAGCGTGGCATACTTTGGGCATTGGATGTAGCCAATATCAATGGCTTTGACCCGACCGGGCAACAGCCGTTCCGGCTTTTCAAATCGGAGGCAGATGGAGGAACAAAGTCATTGCCGAAAGGCGAGGTTTCGGATGTTTTCCGGGCTTCGGACGGCCGCTTTTATATCAGTTATTGGACGGAATTTGGTGGCATCGTCGTAGTGGACTCCAACTTCAAAGTTCAGGAAAAATGGGGCTGGAATAAGGGCAACAATGGTTCCCTCCTCAATGCATTTTGGAATGCCGTCGAGGACAACGAAGGCAACATTTGGATTGCCCAGCAAAATGGCCGGTTTTGGATTTATGACAAGGCTACCCGTCAGGTTCGGAAAATAGAATGCCCGGAATTTAAAGGCACCTCGCCCTATATGGCCATGAAAGACCGCCACGGCGACCTTTGGTGGGGGCTTTGGCGAAACAAGGGCATCACGAAATGGGACTGCCGCACCAAAAAATTCACCAATTACCCAATCACCCCGGCCGACCACGGCATGGTCTATAACATCATTGAGGACGGCCCCGACCTATTTTGGCTGCCCACTGAAAAGGGCATCATCAAGTTTGACCGCAAAACCGGCCGGTCGCTGCGCCATTTCCTGCCGCCCAATGCCGACCCCACCATCCGCATGAAGGAGATAGTGGTCGGGTTGGTGAAAATCAACGACTCGACGCTCGTCGGCGGCTGCATGGACGGCCTTTTCGAGTTCAGCCTGAAAACGGAAACCTACCAACTCATCCAACTGAACGACGGCGAAAAAGCCCCGTTGTGCATGCAGGTCATGCTGCTCGACAGCACGGGGGCCATTTACTATGGCTATGTGGGCGGCATCGTCCGGTTCCATCCAGTTACGAAGCGGCTGTCCATCATCCCGCTCATCGAGGCGGTCGGCTTTCCTTTTAATGGTCGGATATTCCCCAATTCGCTGCACGACGGCCGCTTTGCGCTCGGGGCCAACGACCGCTTTTTAGTATTCGACATCGCAGCTTTGCAAACCGAATTGCCGCCGCCCGTGCCACGGGTCACGCTGTTTTTGGTGGACGGTGACACGCTCGTGCTCGGTCGGGATCTCGAAAAAAAACTCCAACTGCGGCACGACGAAAACTATTTCACGCTGAATTTCAGCAGCTTTCTACCGTCCGATGGACCTGTTCATTATTCGTACCGGCTGCGGGGGCTGCGTGACGAATGGAGCCAGCCGCTCGAAACGCCCACTGCCCACTTCACGAACGTGCCGCCCGGTCCCTATTTTTTTGAAGTACGGGCGAGTTTTTCCAACGGCTCGCCCAGTGAGGCTTCTTCTTTTCCGATTGAAATCATGCAGCCATACTGGCAAACCTCGTGGTTTCGCAGCCTCGCCGCTGCCTTGTTTTTCGGCCTCGTCTGGCTCATTTTCCAAAACCGCCTACGCCAGCGCCTTGAAAAAGAGGCCATCCGCCTGCGCATCGCACGGGACCTGCACGACGAGGTTGGCTCCACGCTGACCACCATTTCCATCCTGAGCGAGTCGGCGCTGCGCAACGTGGAGGCCGACCTCGAAAAGACCCGGCTGACAGGCATCGGCGAAAAGGCCCGCTCGGCCCTGTCGAGCATGAGCGACATCGTGTGGGCCGTGAACCCGCAGAACGACCCGATGGAGAAAGTGGTGGAGCGCATGACCCGCTTTGCCAGCGAAACACTCGAAAACGCAGGGATTTCGCCTGTTTTTGACATCGAAAAGGAGGTACTCCACTTCGTTTTGCCGATGGAAAAACGGAAGGATTTCTACCTGTTTTTCAAAGAGGCGACGGTTAACGTGGCGAAGCATAGCAAGGCCAGCAAAGCCGTTTTTTCCTTGAAAAAAGAAAACGCCCACCTCGTTTTTGAACTGAAGGACAACGGCATCGGCCTGCCGGAAACGCCGGAAAGCAGCCTCGGCGGCAACGGGTTGACAAATATGGAGGCGAGGGCAGCTACGCTTGGCGCTGATTTTTTGATAAAAAAAGGCGAAAAATCAGGCGTTTTCATTCGGCTGGTGCTGCCAATAACATGATAATGCGGTTGCCGGGTAAGGGGACTGCCGCTACTTTTGAAATTTGTAACCTGCCTATTGGCATGTTGTCACTGTTTACCACCCCTTTCTCTACCCTGTTAGCCAACCCTTGATTCACCATTTACCATTCACCATTCATCATTAAAAAATATGCTTCGAGTCGTACTATATGAAGACAATACCGATTTGCGGGCAGCCCTCGCCGCCCTCATCGGCGGTACGCCGGGCTACGAGTTGGTCGGCTCTTTCGGGCAGTGCACGGAGGTGGTCGGGCAATGCCGGGTGCTGCGCCCGGACGTGGTGCTGATGGATATAGACATGCCAAAAATGACCGGCATCGAAGGCACCCGCCTGCTTAAAAAGGCCATGCCCGAAGTGGAAATCGTGATGCTCACCGTGTTTGACGAAGGCGAGCGGGTATTCGAGGCGGTGGCAGCCGGGGCCAGCGGCTATTTGTTGAAGCAGACGCCGCCCGCACAGATTTTGGCCGCCCTGCTGGAAGTTAAGGCTGGCGGCGCTCCGATGACGCCCGTCATTGCCCGGAAAGTACTCGGCTTTTCGCAGCAAAAAAGGGCAAACGACACCTTGTTTGATGACCTCTCCCTCCGGGAAATCGAAGTCCTTAAAGCCCTTTCAAGGGGCCTGAGCTACAAGATGGTGGCCGCCGAACTCGACATCAGCACGGACACGGTGCGCTCGCACGTCCGCAAGATTTATGACAAGCTCCATGTGCATTCGCTGTCGGAAGCGGTTTCGAAGGCGTTTTTGAAGTGAGGGATAGCATTATCATGCTATTGTGGGAATGTATAAAGGGTCGGAGGTTTGATTCATAATATAGGGCATGAATATTCTTCTTTAAGTGAAATAGACAACTAAAGTCGGAAACCAAATGAAACTGAAAATGCGGAGCCATTTACCATGATTCTGTTTGCATAGACTCCAATTAACGGAGGACAAAAGAGCCGACCTTATGTTTTATTTTCTTGGACAATATTCTTGTTATCGGGTAAACCACTATTTAAACTCAAAACAATGAAAGCTCAATTTTTTATTTTCACCTGCGCTATCTTGCTATTTAGCTGTGGCCAAGATGCCTCGCAAACTCCAGCTCCCACGGCGACTGCCACCACCGACCCCACCCCCGACCTCCCCCGTGCAAAATCGGGCGAAGAAGTATGGGTCATCGTTTCCTATATCAAGGCCGATAAAAAAGCCGACTATGAAAAATGGATGAAAGAGGTGTTTTTTGCCGCCCTGCACAAGACGCAAAGCCAGCAATTAAAAGACCAAATGAAAGCAACCCGCTGGCTCACGCCGAAAGGACAAAACGAGGACAAGTCCTGGACTTATGCGTTCCTGATGGACCCCGTGGTGCAGGGCGGCGACTATGATATCACTTCCCTTTTGAGCAAAGAATATGGGGAAGAAAAAGGCAAGGTCTATTGGGAGCAGTATATGTCGTATTGGGCAAAGCCTTTGGAGGCGCATACGCTTAATCAAGCTGAATATTAAAAGCCCTATATAGGCGACCAATGTGCAGCTTTATTGGCTTGTACAAAACCTCGTAACCTGAAAATTCTCTATCATGAAAACCTTTATCTTTTTACTCACCTTTTCCTTAATCTTTATTTCCATGTCTGCACAAGAAACGGCACCAACAACACAGCGTAAAATCCTGGTACACATCACGCAAGGCCCCGAAAACCCCACACGGGCAGCGCTGGGCTTTCTTGTCGCAAAAACGGCGCTCGAAGAGGGACACAGCGTCGATATTTTTCTGGCAGGGGATGCGGTAAAATTGCTGCAAGATGATGTTTTGAATACCCTGACCGGCTTGGGCACCGGAAACCTTCGTGAACATTATGATGCCATTGTAAAAGGAAACGGCCATTTTTATTTGTCGGGTAACTCCAGTAAAGCAAGGGGCATGACTGAAGCAGATATAAAAGGCAAGCCCGCTGAATTTGCATTGCCGACCGTCTTGGTGCGGTTGTCATTGGAAAGCGACCGTATGTTCACTTATTAATGCGGTGCAATAAAACACCTAATTTCCATCAGGAAAACCAACGGCGGCATCAGTCCATCATGAATTATGCATTCGTTGTTTTCTCATCAATTTATCTTCCCTCTTATGAAAGCAATTAAATTCATTCTCCTCCTGACCATGGTGGCCGTTATTTCGAACGCTTGCAAAAAAGAATCGAAAAACGAGCCTGTCACGGCCAACCAACAAGCCTTTAAGTCATTGACCGAGGCTTACAAGTCTGGTGTTGATCCGGCGAATATGAAAAGTAGCACTGACAAAGTTATTGCCCCGCCATATTTAGCCAAAATTAAAGCAGCTAGTAACCAAGTTACTGAGCGCACCGTGTTTCCAACCTATTACTCATCTGCCGAAGCATTTGCGGCTGCCTGCCCAAATCTCCCCACCGAAGATTTTGAGGAAGGCAACGTGGCTCCTGGATCAGGTGTTGGTATCCCACAACCTTTAAATGGCAGCACAAACAACGATTTTTTCTCAACTGGTGACATATTGCCTGGCGTGTCCATTAGCACACAGGAAAGCCATCCAGAAGATGGCATCGCACTATTCAGCGACTTGCCTGGCATTCCAACAAAGACCATTTATGCCAACTATTTTACGGATGCCCTTGTCATTGATTTTACCGAAGGTGATGTCACATCTGTTGGCATGAACATCTACAACATTTTTGACCCAAGCACTACTTATGTTTTTGTGTTCTATGCTTCTGGCGATATTTTTCAGTCAACGCTTGCTGTTCCCTCGAATGGCCTGTATTGGGGGGCTATAGCTGCAGCAGGTGAAACAATAACCAAGGTCATCATATTTTCTTCTACTGGTCAAGCAGAAGGGATAGACAACCTCTCTTTTGGTACTTGTTCTGCTGACTCGGACGGAGATGGCATTCTGGATGAGGCCGACAATTGCCCCACCGTAGCCAACTCTAATCAAGAGAACTGCGACGGCGACAGCATGGGCGATGCCTGCGACCCAGATGACGACAATGATGGTTGTGCGGATGCATCAGATGCTCATCCCTGCTCCAACCTGAGTGCCATTGTAGTGATAGATGGTTGCAACTCAACGGTGCCCAATATGTTGGTCAGCTGTGGCAATTCCATGTCCGACCTCATTGGCGATTGCGCTGCCAATGCCAGCAATCACGGCCAGTTCGTTAGTTGCGTTTCTGCATTGACCAATGATTGGAAGGCGGCAGGGCTGATAACTGGAGCGCAAAAATCGAAAATCGTTAATTGCGCTGCTGGTTCGAATATCCCATAGTTGAGCAGTTTTGGTCACAAATACAGGGTTACGAAGACAAACAGCTTCGTAACCCTGTTTTTGTTTTTGAAAATGGCCGATGCAAGATGATGGTAATCATTCTCTTATTCAAGACTCCCAACCCAGCCCTCATCCTTTGAAAAAGCTCCAACGATTTGATTTGGCTTGCCTTTTTATGTTTCAATCTGTGAAGCCCTTTTTTTTCAAAACAAGCCTTACCTTTGCCCACCAAAATGTTTTAAAAACTTGGTGGTGACTGGAGATTAGTGATTGGTGACTGGGGCAACCCGACCAATCACCAATCACCAATCACCAATTACCGCCATGATAAAGCGCCTTTCCGTCCGCAACTACGCCATCATCGAGGAGCTGGAAATCAACTTCCCAGCAGGCCTGACCATTATTACCGGGGAGACCGGGGCTGGCAAGTCCATCCTGTTGGGGGCGCTGGGCCTCATTATGGGCGAGCGGGCGGACTCGAAATCGCTGTACAACGAAGCCGAAAAATGCGTCATCGAAGGCATCTTCGACGTGTCGCTGTATGACCTCAAGGATTTTTTCGAAGAAAACGACATTGATTTCGAGGCGGAATGCACCGTGCGGCGGGAACTGACCCCAGCGGGCAAGTCCCGTGCCTTCGTCAACGATACGCCCGTGACACTCGATGTGCTGCGCCAATTGACCGGGGCGCTCGTTGACCTCCACCTCCAGTTCGATACGCTGGACATCCACAACGTGAGCTTCCAACTGCGCATGGTGGATGCCCTGGCGGGCAACAAGCAGCTGCTGGCCGAGTACCAGGCTGCTTACCGCATTTTTACCCAAAACAAAAAACGGCTGGCGCAAATGCAGGAGCAAAACGCCCGCTCCGCCCAAGACTTGGAATACCTTAATTTCCAAATTTCTGAATTTCAAAGCTCCTCCCTTATAGAAGGGGAGCAGGAGCAACTCGAAGCCGAACAGGACAGCCTGACCCACGCCGAGGAAATCAAGCGCAACCTCTCCGCCGCTTTCCACCACCTCAGCGACGGCGAAATGCCACTGACCGGGCAGCTCAACGACGTGTTGCGCAGCATCGGCGAAGTGCGAAAATACCACCCCGCCCTCCCCGACCTGCACCGCCGATTGGAGAGCCTTGCACTGGAACTCGACGACCTTGCCGGGGAGTTCGAGCGGGTGGCCGACAGCACCGAGGCCAACCCCGAACGGCTGATGGAGGTGCAGCAGCGCCTCGACGTGATTTTCCGTCTGCAAAACAAGCACCGGGTCGCCTCTGTGAAGGAACTACTTGATATTCAGGAAAATATGCAGCGGCAATTGGACGAAATAGGCGACCTTTCAGGGGAAATTGAGAAATTGGAAATTGAGATATTGGGGGAGGAAAAGGCACTTCGTGGGTTTGCTGCGCAACTTTCGGAGCGCCGCAAGAACGCTGCCCCTAGCTTTGCCGCCAAGGTGCTGGAGCTGCTGGCGCAACTCTCCATGCCGCATACCCGCTTTCATGTGGACTTCAAGGAAGCCAATGGTTTGACCGCAACCGGTGCCGACGACGTAAACTTCCTCTTCGCCGCCAACCCCGGCAGCCGCCTCCAACTCATCAAGGACGTGGCCAGTGGCGGCGAGCTCAGCCGATTGACGCTCGTCACCAAATCATTGGTGGCCAGTGCCATTCCGTTGCCCACGCTGATTTTCGATGAAATTGATGCCGGAGTCAGTGGCGACGTGTCGCTGAAAATGGGCAATATCCTCCGCCAGCTTTCCAACCACCACCAGGTGGTCGTCATCACCCATTCGGCGCAGGTGTCCGCCAAGGCCGATGCGCATTATTTCGTCTATAAAAAAACGGATGCCACCTCCACGGCCACCAAGGTCAAGCTGCTCACCCCCGATGAGCGGGTGCGCTCCATCGCCGTCATGCTCAGCCAAAACCCACCGAGCGAGGCAGCGCTTGCGAATGCGAGAGAGTTGATGGGGGTTTGACTAATTAGAGTTTTCTTAACTGAACATCACCAACCCGCCGTCGTTTTATGATTGTCTATCTGGGCAAATCATCTTCAAAATCCATTGACATGAAAAAAATCATTTTTTCTATCGCTATTATCGCATCCTTTCTTGTTGCTTGCAATAAAGACGGCAACTCGAATAGCAAGACCGTCAAACTCAATGAAATATTCTCTTTGAAGGTCAACCAAACTGCCGAACTTGATACGGACGGCATGAAAATCACCCTCCTCGAAATCACGGAGGACAGCCGTTGCCCAACCAATGTTCAATGCATTTGGGCGGGCAGGGTAGTTGCCGAGTTCAAGGTGGAAATGAACGGCGAAACGCTTATAAAAACCCTGACGGACAACCCTGAAAATGACCCGTCGCTTTCCACGACGTTTACTGCCTTCGGTCATTTGGTGAAACTGGAAGAGGTTACGCCCTACCCAGAAACCACCACCTCGATTCCTCAAAAAGATTATGTCGTTAAAATCGAAATCGAATAAAACTTTTTCATACTGAATTAAATACAAAGGCCCCGATGCAACCCATCGGGGCTTTTTTTCATGCGAAACATCCACGATGTCTTCTTCTTTTTTCGTCAAAATCGGAATCAGAACTAAAAACATAACGAAGTGCTTGTTAAGTGAGGTGTTGTTTTAGCTCAAGACCTACAAAAAATGTAAAAGCTAAAATTTAATATTAGAAAATAAGCAATTCTCTGATTATAAACCTACATTTGTGAAATATTAATTGTGTTGAGGCAGATTTACTAAATCAGCTTCTTTTCTGTTTTCCCATACCGAGTATAGATTTGTTTGATAGACCAACATGAAAATTGCTATACCTACTTTCGGTATGGTTGATTTGTCTTTGGTTGTTTCTTGATACCTAAAATTGGTCAACAATTTTTCTTCCCATAATTTAGTATAAAGGGCCTATCATCTCTTTATACATGCACTTCTTATATCGTTAAAAAACCTTTTCAGCATGAAAAAAATCTTTAAACCTTTATTTGTAGTCTATTTCTTGTGTATGTTAAGCAATAACGCCAACGCACAATGGGATATTCTTACTGACCTATTCCATCAAATGGACAATGGTACTAACCAATTTTTCTTCGACAATTTGGATTCATTGAATGGCAACTGGGACACAAATTATGACCCAAATGGCGACATGTTTGGGCAGCTTTATGGCAATTTGCTAGACTCCATTCCTCCCGGAAACTTAGACTCCACCTATCTTGACGGCTTGGATGCAGGGCTTGATACACTGCTAGTTCATTTGCCTGGATATGGACTATCTGGGACCGATCAAGACTCGCTTTTGGGTGAACTGGACTGGATAAACGGGATTTTTAACAATAATTTTGACTCTTTGGGCGGATTGTTTGGACAATACAACGACAGTTTGGCCCTTACTCCGAATTACTGGGATATAAACATTATCAACTCAGATTCGCTGCACAACGACCAACTCAATTACCTCCAAGATTCTTTCAACCTCGTCGGCGGTGCGAGTGACCCTAATGGCCTTGGCAATTTCTCGCATATTTTCGGGAAAATTTTCGATGTCAATATTTTTCCTGACATCGAGCTGGCATTTGGTACGCAATCCTCGGACTTGAAGTATTTTCAGGATAAGTACAGTGCCGATGCAAAAATTGTTAGGATTGGCTCCGTGCCAAGATTTGACAAAAATGTGTCGAATATTCCCGGTGATAATAGTCCGATTTTTCCAATTGAAGCTCGCTGGCATGTGGATGTAAGTTGGATAAATGAGGCTCATGCTACGCCACAGTTTGGCGATGAGAACATCCAAAATAATGGCGCTACCAAAGGCTTTAACCCAATGCTGATGAGTGGTGATTTTGCCATCATGGCAACTCCTGGAATTGGTACACTGGGCAACACTTCATTCAGGTTGATAACAAGCCTCGGTACGGAATTAGGCACCTATGCCCCTTCCCATAGCGACTATGCTAGGCCCTTTACGAGTTCCAATAAGGGCTTTATGACGGGCTTGGGCGCACAGGTTGGGGCTGGATTCTCGTTTACCACGGGCGCTGTCACCGCTTATTCTATCGCTACTTTCGCCCAAGGACAAGCCCTACGCTGCCCTAAACCATACCCTTATACCAGTCGCAGGTATGAAGTGGGGATACGATATGGCAATATCATCAATGTCCGTTACTCTACTGGTTTTGTTTCTTGGCAAGATCAAGAGAACCGACAAGCCAATATTAGGAACCAGTTCACGGTGGGCATCATCCTAGCTGAATTGCACCATAAATAGTCTTACTTGCCCTCTTTCATAGGGTGATGAGATTAGTTAAAATCAAACGGCCAAATGGGGTAAGCTCCATTTGGCCGTTTGATTTAAGTTTGCCGGAAAGGAGGCATTCTTTGCATTTATCGATGTTTCGACGACCTATCTGTAGGTGCTAAAAAAGTGGTTTGTACTCAAATAAAACAGAAAAAATGAAATTCAAAATACTGATGACAGTAATGCTGTTCGCAATCGCAATTGCAGCCAATGCACAACAAGGCGGTGGCCCCGGTGGCCGTAGCGGCGACCCCATCCAACGTGCCGAAATGCAGACGAAAATGATGATTGACAGCCTCTCGCTCTCCACCAAGCAGGGCGAAAAGGTCAAGGAAATCAATCTGAAATATGCCAATAAGCAGAAGGATGCCCGTGCAGCCAACGCTGACGGTGGCTGGGAAAAAATGCGGGCCACGATGGACGCCCTGCGCACCGAACAGAACGCCGAACTGAAAACTATGCTGACCCAGGAGCAGTACGACCGTTGGCAAAAAATAGCCGAAGCCCAATGGCAGCGCCGGGGCGGCCCACCTGCCGATGGCGAAAAAGGGAAGGGCAAAAAGGACAAAAAAGACTTGCCACCCCCTCCGCCACCCGCACCACCAGTAGGTTCGGGCGGCAACCGCTAAACAATTTTAAACAAGTCGTGGAAACGCCGAGTGATAGTGCTATCATCCGGCGTTTCTTTTTAGGGGCATATTTGCGGAGCAAAACGCTTGAAAACAATGAAAGTAGCAAGTCATGGGCTGAAGGATTATTTGAGCAGGAAGTATTGGATTGGGCTATTTGGTCGTTGGCCGACCCCCAAATTCACCAATCCTCAGACGTCCAGCGTTTATTGGCCTTCGTTGTCTATTCATTCCCCAAGCACATCTACCCATTCTTGATTACCTACAATCTTAGGCGCAATTTGAGGTAAATTTGCACCATGAAAAACATCCTGACCATCCTCCTGCTGGCCGCCGCTATTGGTGCCAGCGCCCAAACCTACACCATCAAGGGCAAAATATATGACGACAAGAACGCCTCGCTGCCCGGTGCCAACCTGGTGCTTAACTACCCTTGGGGCGAGATGGCCACGGCCACTTTCACCGAAGTGGACGGCAGTTTTGAACTGAAGAACGTCGAAAAAGGAGGCTATTCGCTCGTGGTCAGCTTCACGGGATTCGAGGAACTGAAACGGGAAGTGACCGTGACCAACAAGGACTTGGACCTTGGTGCGGTGCTTTTGTCAGCAGGCTCCACGACCCTCGGCACAGTGACCGTAACGGAACAGGTGCTGCCCGGCAATGTGAAGGGCGACACCGTGCAGTTCAACGCAGATGCCTTCAAGGTGATGAAGGACGCCAGTGCGCAGGACCTGATTGAGAAGATGCCGACCGTGACCAACGAGGGCGGCACGGTGAAGGCGCAGGGCGAGAACATCCAGCAGGTGCTGGTGGACGGCAAGCCTTTCTTCGGCAACGACCCCTCGGCGGCGCTGAAAAACCTGCCCGCAGAGATGATTGACAAAATTCAAATCTTCGACCAGCAGAGCGACCAGGCGCAGTTCACCGGTGTGCAGGACGGCAACACCACCAAGACCATCAACATCGTTACCCGCAAAGGGATGAATTCAGGGCAGTTCGGAAAGGTGTATGCGGGCTACGGCTGGGAGGACAAGTACCAGGCGGGCGGCAATACCAATATTTTCAAGGGAAACCGCCGCATCTCGCTCATCGGCATGACGAACAACATTAACGTGCAGAACTTCAGCATGGACGACATACTCGGCGTGACTGGGCAGACGGGCGGCAACAGCCGGGGCGGCGGCGGCATGGGCGGTGGCCGAGGTGGCCCCGGCGGCGGGCGTGGCGGTCCTGGCGGCGGCGCTTCCGACTTCTTGGTGCAGGCTGCTGGCGGCCTCACGACGACACATGCCTTTGGCATCAATTACTCCGACAAATGGGGCAAGAAATGGGACGTGACCGGCAGCTATTTTTTCAACAAAACCAGCAGTAATTCGGACAAGGAACTCACCCGGCAGTTTGTCACTTCGGAAGGGTTCGGGGACATTTACACCGAAACATCAAATGCCACCACCGACAATATCAAACACCGCCTGAATTTCCGGGCGACGGTGGAATTGGACAGCTTCAACTCCTTGATAATCAGGCCACGGGCCACTTGGCAAACCAATAATGGGGTCTCGTCAACCTTGGGCCTGACGACGCTGGGAAACCAGTCCCAGAACACCTCTTTAACGGATTTCGACGCCAACTACGACGGCCTTAGCTTCAACAACAGCCTGCTCTGGCGGCACAAGTTCCGCAAGGCCAGCCGCACGGTTTCCATTGACCTGACCAATGGCTTCAACCCCAAAATTGGCGACAGCCGACTGTATTCCCTCAGCCAGTATTTTGTGCCAAGCTTGGTAGCGGACACCCTTGACCAAACTTCCACCCTCGACGTGCAAAGCTGGAACGCTGCTGCCAACCTCGAATACACTGAGCCAATTACGCAGTTTTCGCAGTTGTTGGTCAATTATAAATACAGCTATCAGCAAGAGGAATCCGATAAATTGACCTATGATTACTGGGCCATCACGGGCGGCTACGACCTGCCAAATTTTGCCCTGAGCAATATTTTTTCCAACGATTATATCACACAATCTGGCGGGGTGGGGTACAACTACGCCAAGGGTCAAGCCCTGAACTGGAACCTGCGGGCCAACTACCAATTTGCGGAGCTGGCCAACCAGCCCGTGTTTCCAGCAGGGGAAAACAAGACGGTACAGTTCAAGAACGTGCTGCCCTCGGCAAGCCTTCGGCTCAATTTCGACAAGCAGCGCAGCCTCCGTTTCAACTACCGGACGAACACGCAGCTGCCGGCCATCAGCCAGTTGCAACAGGTGGTGGACAACACCAATCCGCTCCAACTCAGCACGGGCAACCCTGACCTCGTGCAGGCTTACCAGCACAATGTTTTTGCCCGCTACCAAGCTACCAACACCGAGAATGGCACCACGCTTTTTGCCATGATTGGCGGCGGCGTCACGAGCGACTACATCGGCACGGCCACTTGGCTACCCGGCAGCAGCACCCCGCTTTTCGACAGTCTTGACGTACAGCCCGGTGCGCAGATACGGCAGCCCGTGAACCTGGAAGGCTACCGCAACGTACGCTCGTTTTTCAACTATGGTTTTCCATTGAAAAAAATCAAGTCGAACCTCAGTTTCAACCTCGGCTGGAACTATAGCCGCACGCCCGGCCAGGTGAACGGGGCGAAGAACCTTTCGGACAACCACAGCTACAGCGCAGGGGTTACGCTGGCCAGCAATATCAGCACCAAGCTCGATTTCAATCTCAGCCTGCGGCCCAGTTGGAACACCGCCACCAACTCGCTCCAAACGGCCAGCAATACCGAGTACTTCAACCTGAACAGCAGCGCACGACTCAACTGGATTGTGTTCGAGGGCTTCGTATTGCGCACTGATATGACTCACCAATACTACAACGGCCTATCAGAGGGCTTTGACCAAAACTACTGGCTGTGGAATGTCGCCATCGGCAAAAAACTGTTCAAAAACGAGCGGGGCGAACTGGCTTTGGCCGTCAACGACGTGCTCAAGCAGAACCGCAGCATCAGCCGCAACGTAACGGAGACCTATATCGAGGATACTTGGACGAATGCGCTGCAACGCTTCGTGATGTTGAGCTTTACGTACAATATCCGAAATATCGGGAAAGCGCCGGAGCAGAAGCCCAGTGGTGACAGGCCGTGGGAAGGGAGGCCGCCGGGGTTTTAGACAAAAGTAAACATGAAAATACCGACTTCCTTATTGGGTTCAGCCTTAGCCTTCGTGCTCGCCACAAGCTGTTGCTGGCTGCCCTTCTTGGCTGTCGCACTCGGCGGTGCTGCCGGCTTGACGGCGTTCTCAGCAGGCTTGGAGAAATGGAGCAGCCCGCTGATGGCACTTGGCTGCGGCCTTGCTGGCTGGGCTGCTTGGAAGTTTTGGAAAAAGAGTAAAGAGCCACATAGTCAAAAGCTTATGCTTCAAAGCACGATTACTTGCCCCCAATGTGGTTTTCAGAAACCGGAGACCATGCCGACCGATGCCTGCCAGTATTTTTACGAATGCGAAGGCTGCCGCCACTTGCTTCGCCCAAAGCCCGGCGATTGCTGCGTCTATTGCAGCTATGGTTCGGTAAAGTGCCCGCCTATTCAAGCTGGGGCGAGTTGTTGTTGATAGGGCCGCTATTTTCATAAATGGTTCGTGAAGGTTTAAGGTTTCAGGTTTCACGGAGCACCAGACAAATACATATAGTCGAGTATTTACTGAAAGGTTGCTTTGGTGATAAACCCTTTCATAAATTAAATGAGTAAAACACGTTAGCAGCCACCCCCTGAAACCTGAAACTTTAAACCTCACGAACCATTGTTCATGGTGAGCTAAATCAACCCCAAATTCCCCGCCGACTTCTTACCTTTGAACCCTATTTGAAACTGGATGTTTCCAAAGTGGAAGCCGTTGTTTCATCATAAAAGAACAAACTAAGCAATTCAATATGGGTTCGCAAGCAACACCACGGGAAGATTTTTACTGGGTCGAAGACCGGGAGCCTCATTTCCAGCGCCGCAAGGAGATATTGAAAGCGCACCCGGAGGTCACAAAGCTTTTTGGGATAAACCCCCGGCTGAAATACGTCACCGTCGCCATGGTCATCGTTCAGTTGACCGTTGCGCTATACGCACACCTTTTGCCATGGTGGGCCTTCCTGTTGGTGACGTTTTTTGTGGGTGCCACCATTGCGCAAGCGCTGTTTCTGGCCATCCATGAAATCACCCACGACCTCGCCTTCAAGAGCAAGCTGCACAACAACCTGTTGGCCTTGTTCGCCAACCTGCCGATCGTGCTGCCTTTTGCCATGTCGTTCAAGGTCTATCACGGCATCCACCACTGGGACCAAGGCAAGGACGGCGAAGACATGGACATCCCTACTGTGTTGGAGGCAAAAATCTTTCGGGGCTTCATCGGCAAGGTGCTTTGGTTCTTCAACCAGATTACGTTTTATGCCCTGCGCCCGACTTTTGGCAAGCCCATCAAGCCAGACAAATGGATGATTTACAATATCATCTTTCAGGTCGTTGCGATGGCCATTTTCCTCCCCATCTTGTTCCAAAATGGTTGGGCTGGCTTTGTTTACCTCATACTTTCATTGGTATTTGCGGGCGGCCTGCACCCCACGGCGGGGCATTTCATCTCCGAGCACTACGTGTTCAAGGAAGGCCAGGAGACCTACTCCTACTACGGCCCGCTGAACGCCATCACTTTCAACGTTGGCTACCACAACGAGCACCACGACTTCCCGACCATACCCGGCAGCCGCTTGCCGCAGTTGCGAAAAATGGCACCAGAGTTTTACGACAGCCTCGCCTCTTACAATTCCTGGTCGAGGTTGATTCTCGACTTTTTGTTCAGCAAGGATGTGACCTTGTATTCCCGCACGAAGCGGAAATAATATAATTGCTTGGTAAAGGATTTCCCCGCTACGGTTAAGTTTTTTTTGGCAACACTTGAACTTGTGCGCAAACATCCTGTTCATCAACTGTATGGCCAAGCGAATCATAGCATATCATTTTGCCTTTTTGGTATTGTTCACCAATACGTGGGTGCCTATTTTCACGCATATATGTCATGGGCAAAACAAGGCTTGGTCGTCTGTGCTGGTACATGCCAAATCCTGTTGCAGCAAGCAAAAAGACAATAAGACAAAGCCTTGCCATCCAGTAGGGCATAGTGCACAAAAAAAAGGTGTTAGGGCAACCCCCTGCTGTGAAAACACGGCTGCCTTTCTCCACGAGCAGTCCGATTTTTCCAATGCGTTTCCATCGTTGACGGCCAATGAGCTTCAAAAAGCACTGCCCGCATTGCCTTCCACCTGCCCGGTTACCCTGAATTCTTTTTCAGAAAGCGTTAAAGTTTCCTTCCGGCCACATGCCCCGCCCATGCAACTTCATGGGCGTAGTCTGCTCATTTTCGAGCAAGTTTTCCTTTGTTAGACCTCCTTCCGCGGCAGCAATATAGAATCGTTATTGAGTAATTTCCATTGGATGTTATTCCTAATTATTGATTCTTTATTCACTTGCATACTGTGCAGATTCCTACAAGTTCGGTCAATATTCGCCGAGCTTCTTGTTCATTTTCACATTTTTCAAACTAAAATTTAAAACATGAAAAAGCTATTTCTGATTGGCGCTATCGCCATTACTTCCCTTTTTACTGCTTGCCGGGAAAACAATGCCCAGCAACAGCATGACCAAATGGAACACGGCGATCAACACGCCGATGTTTACCAATGCCCGATGAAGGATGAGGGCGACAAGACCTATGACAAGCCAGGTACATGCCCGAAATGCGGGATGGACTTAAAAAAGGTGGAATAGGCCACCAATTTTTGAAATAAGACTGGAGCTTGGGTGCATTCGTGAACAATGTTTGTTTTTGCACCCAAGCCCATTCAAAACACTTCGATAGTTGCCCCCGTTGCCTCGATCTGATTTGCAGCAAAAGCTGGAGGAAAAGGCTGACTTGGTGGCTTTTATAGAATGATGACGTGCATTTCATTGTTGGCGGGCCATTGGGTTGTTCGCCTTTTGGGTTGCCGTCCCTTCATTTCAAAAAATTCAGACATGAAAAGAAGAAAATTTATTGGCTTGGCCGGGGCGGGTACGGGAGTGGCCATAATTGGCGGCACTGCGGTTTTGATGAACGCATGTACCAGTTGCAGCAAGGACGGCATGATGAACATGGATGGGGTGGCACCAAAAGTGGTGGAAGGCTCATTCGACAGCGCATTGGCCGTGCCGCCAACCATGCCTGCCAGCAGTGCCAACTTGGTGGCTCAACAAACGACAGCGGCTGTTTTCAAAGGAAAAACCTCCAACGTGCTGGGCTACCAAAATGGCGGCATCCTCGGTTCCACGCTGCGGGCAAATATTGGCGATATGGTAAATGCAACTTTCCAAAACAACCTCGCCGAGCCGTCGAACCTGCATTGGCACGGCCTGCTCACGCCTGCCAACATGGACGGGCATCCCTCCGATGTGGCGCAGGCGGGCGGCTCGCTGAACTACTCATTTCCTATTCTAAACAGGGCTGGCACCTACTGGTACCACCCGCACCCGGACATGAAAACCGCCAAACAGGCTTATGAGGGGCTGGCTGGATTTTTCCTCGTGACCGATGCGGAAGAACAGGCGCTCAACCTGCCCGGTGGCGAGTACGACCTGCCCCTCGTCATCCAGGACAAACGGGCGGACGCCTCCGGCAACTTCGCCTATTCGCCTTCCATGACTGACCAGATGAACGGCTTGCTGGGCGAGAGTGTATTAGTCAACGGCGTTCATTCGCCAGTGGCGGAGGTTACCAGGCGCACCTACCGATTGCGAATTTTGAATGGTTCCAATGGGCGTATTTACAACCTTGCCCTGAGCAATGGCGCAGCTTTCATGCTGATTGCCTCGGATGGCGGGCTGCTCGCAGCGCCGATTACGGCAACGGAAATGATGCTTTCTCCCGGTGAGCGGGTAGAGGTGCTGGTTGATTTTTCGGGAATGAATGCTGGCAAGGAGGTTTTTTTGGAAAGCAAGACCTTTTCCGGTAGCGAGTACCAAGGCAAACAGGCTTTTAAAATCTTGAAATTCAAGGTAAAGGAAAGCCAGCCCCACATTTTTACCCTGCCTGCCTCGCTGTCGAATTATCAGCCCTTGGCTGAAAGTCAGGCGACCCACAACCGGGCATTCGACATCTCCAATGGCGGCGGTCACGGCGGCCATGGCGGCGGGATGATGGCGATGCACAACATCAACGGCAAGAGTTACGACGAGAGCCGCATAGATGAGACCATCATTGCCGGGGCTACTGAGATTTGGACTTTCGACAATACCGAAGGCATTGACCCGCACCCGATGCACCTGCACGGGGCGCTGTTCCAGGTGCTCGACCGTACGGGCGGGCGTGGGCAGGTCTTCCCACACGAAAAAGGCTGGAAGGACACCGTTCTGGCGATGCCCGGCGAAAAGGTCAGGGTCATCGTGGCATTCGGGCAGGAGAAGGGCGTGTTCGTATTCCATTGCCACAACCTCGAACACGAGGACAGTGGCATGATGCTGCAAATGGAGATTAAGTAAAGCGTTTCGCTTGATCGTAGCAAAGTGGCGGTACGCTTAGGTTTTTCTGACGATGAGTGAGGGCAAAACCTTTAAATTAATGAATCTTTTCATCAAAAACATGGTCTGCGCCCGTTGCGAACGCACCGTTGAACGGCTGTTGACGGAAGCAGGGCTGAAGGTGAAAAACGTGCGGCTCGGCAAAGCGGATATCGAGGGTGAACTGTCCCAAATATTGCTTGAGGCGGTTCGCCAATTACTTCATGCGGAAGGCTTCGAATTGTTGGACGACCGCATGAGCCGCCTCATAGGGCAAGTGAAAAACCTCATTGTACAGGAAATACATCAGGAGGCGCAGAAGCCGGAGACGATGAATTTTTCGGACTATCTGTCGCAAAAAACTGGACACGACTACTCGTATTTGAGCAAGCTGTTTTCCTCGGTGGAAGGCGTGACGATTGAGAAATACGTCATTGCCCAAAAAATAGAGCGAGTGAAAGAGCTACTTGTTTACGACGAATTGACCCTGAGCGAAATCGCCTGGCAGTTGGGTTACAGCAGTTCGCAGCACCTGTCGAACCAATTCCGGCAGGTGACGGGGATGACGCCAACGCAGTTCAAGGGAGACCAAGGGAATGGCCGCAAGCACCTCGACCACGTGTAATTCCAAAATCCTACACGCCATTTCCAGAATCCTGTACTGCCAGCGACTGCTGTTGTCCCCAACTTTGCCCCAATAAAAATCACCAATTATGACACATGAATTTTCAATCACTGGAATGACCTGCGGCAGTTGCGTCGCCAATGTCAAAAAAACGCTGGAACAAGTCCCCGGCATTACCGCTGCCCGAGTTTCCCTCGACCCGCCCGTAGCCTCGCTCGACATGGAGCGCCACGTGGGGTTGGAGGAACTGAAAGCAGCACTGAAAGCACACCCCAAGTACCAAATCAGCGAAGGGCCAATGAAAATGGCAAAGCAAGTGGCGCCTGCAATTGAGGCAGAAGAAGAAAAATCTTTTTGGCAAGCTTACAAGCCAATCTTGCTGGTCTTCGGCTTCATTCTCGGCGTTACGCTGTTGGTAGAAGCCACTTCCGGCAACTTCAACACCATGAACTGGATGCGGCATTTCATGGCGGGCTTCTTCCTCGTGTTCTCGTTTTTCAAATTGCTCGACGTGCCCGCCTTCGCCATGTCGTACAGTTCTTACGACATCGTGGCAAGGCGTTGGCTTGGCTGGGGCTATGTTTATCC
The DNA here is from genome assembly GCA_031426435.1 of Saprospiraceae bacterium. Lineage (GTDB taxonomy): Bacteria > Bacteroidota > Bacteroidia > Chitinophagales > Saprospiraceae > UBA6168. The sequence goes on from JANPLH010000253.1 coordinate 30,236, forward strand.
GTTTGTTGAACTGGCGTTCGGGCTGCTGTTTTTGACCAATTTCCTGCCGGTTTTCACCAATGCAGCCACATTGGTAGTCATGAGCGTCAGTACGGTGGGCGTCATTCAGAGCCTTTTGGCAAAGCGCAAATTCCAATGCGCCTGCCTCGGAGCGGTGTTCAACCTACCCATGTCCACTGTCACGCTGACGGAAGACCTGCTGATGGTAGGCATGTCGGGGGCGATGTTGTTGATGTTATAATCAAACGAAAATGATTGCCTTTTTCAAGAAACTGTTCAAAATGATTTTTATCAAAAAATGCTGCCGTTAAGGCCAGCTTTAACATTCCAATAATGGACAAGCACTCGGACCATTCGCATCATACAGCGCAGCCAGTTTCAAAAGGCAGCGACAGTAAACACGGCGGGCATGCGGCGCACGATTCGCAAGCTCCGGTAGGCGGAAATGCCCATGCCGGGCACGACCATTCTGCCATGATTGCCGACTTCCTTCGCCGCTTTTGGGTAAGCCTAGCGCTGACAGTGCCAGTGGTTTTCATCTCGCCCATGTTCCAGCATGCCGTCGGCTACAGCTTCGATTTCCCCGGCAGGAACTGGGTCTCGTTTGCCCTCGGAACCGTCATTTTCATTTACGGCGGCAAACCGTTCCTCACCGGGCTGGTGGACGAACTGCGCCGCCGCTCGCCCGGCATGATGACGCTCATCGGCGTCGCCATTTCCGTCGCTTATTTGTACAGCACGGTGGTCGTGTTCGGGCTGGTGTCGGGCATGGACTTCTACTGGGAGCTTGCCACGCTAATCGTCATCATGCTGCTGGGGCATTGGTTGGAGATGAAAAGTGTGGCCGGGGCATCGAAGGCGCTGGAGTTGATTGTGAAAATGCTGCCCGCCGAGGCACACATGTACCACGGCGAAATGCTGCATGACATGCGGGTGGACGAACTGAAAATTGGCGACCTGGTGCTGGTAAAGCCCGGCGAAAAAATCCCGGTGGACGGCACGGTGACCGAAGGCAAAAGCCTCGTGGACGAGAGCATGTTGACGGGCGAAAGTGTGCCCGTGCAGAAATCGCCCGGCTCGAAAATCATCGCCGGGGCGCTCAACGGCGAGGGCAGCCTGAAAGCCACGGTGGACAAAATCGGCAAGGAAAGCTACCTGAACAAGGTCATCACGATGGTGAAGGAGGCGCAAGATGCCAAGTCGCAGACCCAACTCCTCGCCGACCGTGCTGCCCGCTGGCTCACCTTCATATCCATCGGCGTGGGACTAACGACGCTGGCGGTCTGGTTGGCAAAAGGTCAGGGACTGGCATTTGCACTGGAGCGCATGGTGACGGTCATGGTGACGGCCTGCCCCCATGCGCTGGGCGTGGCGATTCCGCTCGTGGTGGCAATTTCGACGGCCATGAGCGCCCGGCGGGGCCTGCTCATCCGCAACCGGACGGCATTCGAAAGCGCCCGTAAAATCACGGCGATGGTCTTCGACAAAACCGGGACGCTGACGGAGGGCAAGTTCGGCGTGTCGAGGGTCGAGCCGCTGGACAGTTCCTTTTCGGCGGACGACCTGCTGGCAACCGCAGCCGCCCTCGAACAGCACAGCGAGCACCCCATCGCCAAAGGCATCGTGAGGGCGGCTAATGAAAAAAAGCTGTCGCTGCCGGCTATTTCCAATTTTTCCTCAATAACCGGGAAAGGCATTCAAGGCGATGTTTCCGGTAAGAGAATCAGCGTCGTCAGCCCCGGTTATTTGAAAGAAAAAAACCTCGCCCTGCCGCCTAACGCCGCCGGGAACGAAGCCGAAACGGTGGTTTTTATTTTGGAAAATGAAAAACTGGTGGGCTTCATCGCCCTTGCCGACCAAATCCGACCGGATGCCAAAACTGCCGTTGAGGATTTGAAAAAGCAGGGCATCAAGGTCTTCATGGCCACGGGCGACAACGAGCGGGTGGGCAAGGCAGTGTCGGATGCGCTGGGCTTGGACGGCTACTTCGCTGAGGTGTTGCCGCACCAAAAAGTGCAGATTGTGAAAGACCTGCAAGCCAAAGGCGAGTTCGTCGCCATGACGGGCGACGGCGTGAACGACGCCCCCGCACTGGCGCAGGCTGACGTGGGCATCGCCGTCGGCAGCGGCACGGACATCGCCGCCGAAACCGCCGACATCATCCTCACGGAAAGCCGCCCTTCCGACGTGCTGGGCTTGGTCAATTTCGGCAAAGCCACCTACCGGAAAATGGTGCAAAACCTCTTTTGGGCGACGGGCTACAACGTGGTCGCCATTCCGCTGGCGGCGGGGGTGCTGTATCCGACTTTTACTTTAAGCCCGGCAATGGGGGCGGTTCTGATGTCGGTGAGCACGGTGGTGGTGGCGCTGAATGCGCAGTTGTTGAAATCGAATTTGAAGTAAAACGTCATGGTTGAAAAACTCGTCCAAATATCCCTTCGCAACCGCCTCTTCGTGCTAATGGCGGCTTTGGGCCTGTTCGCCTGGGGCATCTATTCCGTGCGGAACAATCCGATTGACGCCATTCCCGACCTGTCGGAAAACCAGGTCATCGTCTTCACCGAATGGATGGGCCGCAGCCCGCAGCTCATCGAAGACCAGGTGACCTACCCGCTGGTGTCCAACCTCCAGGGCATTCCGAAGGTGAAAAATATTCGGGGCAGCTCCATGTTCGGAATGAGCTTCGTGTACGTCATTTTCGAAGACAATGTGGACATCTACTGGGCAAGGACGAGGGTGCTGGAGCGCCTCAACTTCGCCCAGCGTTTGCTTCCCGAAGGCGCTGTTCCCAGCCTCGGCCCTGATGGAACGGGCGTCGGCCATATCTTCTGGTACCACCTCGATGCGCCCGGCATGGACCTCGGCGAGCAGCGGGCATTGCAGGATTGGTACGTCAAATTTGCCCTGCAAACCGTGCCCGGCGTGAGCGAGGTGGCGTCATTCGGCGGCTTCGGAAAGCAGTACCAGGTGAACATTGACCCCTACAAACTCAACTACTTTAACGTGCCGCTCATGGACGTGCTGAACGCCATCCGTAGCAACAATAACGACGTGGGCGGGCGCAAGTTCGAGATGAGCGACATGGCCTACATCGTGAGGGGCTTGGGCTATTTGAAAAAAGCGGAGGACATCGAAAACATACCCGTCGGCAACTACGGCAGCGTACCTGTGCGCATCAAGGACATCGCCACCGTGAGCATGGGCGGCGATCTGCGCCTCGGCATCTTCGACATGGATGGCAAGGGCGAGGTCGTTGGCGGCATTGTCGTCATGCGCTATGGCGAGAACGCCGACAACGTCATCAAAGCGGTGAAGAAAAAAATGGCGGAGGTGGAAAAGGGCTTGCCCGCCGGGGCGAAGTTCAAGGTCAGCTACGACCGCAGCGAACTCATAGAGGCATCCATCAGCTCGGTGAAAGGCACACTGACCGAAGAGATGATTGTGGTTTCCATCGTGGTGCTGCTCTTCCTTTTCCATTGGCGCAGCGCCCTCATTATCTTGATTCAATTGCCCATTTCGGTAGCTGTCGGGTTCATTTTGCTCGAAGCATTTGGCATTTCTTCCAACATCATGTCGCTCACGGGCATCGCCCTTGCCATCGGCGTGGTGGTGGACGATGGTATCGTTATGGTGGAAAATGCGTACCGACATCTAGCGGAAGCAACGTGGGCAAAGACCTTTGCGGAGCGCCTCACGGTCATCGAAAAAGCCTGCAAACAGGTCGGTCCCGGCGTCTTTTTTTCCACCATCGTGACCATCGCCTCGTTCCTGCCGGTCTTTTTGCTGACGGGCATGGAAGGCAAGCTGTTCTCCCCGTTGGCCTGGACGAAAACCTTCATTCTGCTGGTGGATGCCTTCCTTGCCATCACGCTAACGCCCGTGCTGATAGCTTTGATTTTGAAGGGGAAACTAAAGCCTGAAAGCGCCAACCCCATCACCCGGTTTTTGGAAAAACTCTACACGCCCATCCTCAAACTTTGTTTGCGCTGGCGCAAAACCACACTCGCCATCATGCTCGTGGCGCTGCTCGTCAGCATCCCAATGGTGATGCGGATGGGCACGGAGTTCATGCCCCCGCTCGACGAAGGCTCGCTGCTGTTCATGCCCGTCACCCTGCCCGACGTGTCGAACTCAGAGGTCAAGCGCATACTACAGGTGCAGGACAAAATAATAGCAAGCTTGCCCGAAGTCAGCCATGTTTTGGGTAAGGCAGGCAGGGCAAACACTGCCACCGACAACTCGCCCATCAGCATGATTGAGACCATCATCTTGCTGAAACCAAAAAGCGAGTGGCGGGCGGGCCTGACCAAAAACGACATCATCAATGAGTTGAATGCGAAGATGCAAATCCCCGGCGTGGTCAACGGTTGGACGCAGCCCATCATCAACCGAATCAACATGCTCTCGACGGGCATCCGCACGGACGTGGGCTTGAAGGTGTACGGCCAAAACCTCGACACGATTTACTCCGTCGCCCAATTGTTGAAAAAGGAACTTGAAAGCATCGAGGGCGTGAAAGACCTCTACGTGGAACCCATCACTGGCGGCAAGTACATTGATATCGTGGTGAAAAGGGATGAAATCGGCCGCTACGGCCTCAGCGTGGATGATGTGAATATGCTCGTCGAAAGCGCCCTCGGCGGCATGGTGCTGACCACCACCATCGAAGGTCGGCAGCGTTTTAGCGTCAGCGCCCGCTTTGCCCAGGACTTCCGAAACAACCTCGATGCCCTGCGCCGCTTGCAAGTGCAGACCGCCAAGTATGGCCCCATCCCGCTCGAAGCGGTGGCAGACGTGCGCATCACGGAAGGCCCGCCCATGATAAACTCTGAAAACGCCATGCTGCGTGGCACGGTGCTGTTCAACGTGCGGGAGCGTGACCTCGGCGGCACGGTGCGGGAAGCGCAGCAAAAGCTGGACGCCGCCGTCAAGCAATTGCCGAAAGGCTATTACATTGAGTGGAGCGGGCAATGGGAAAACCAAATCCGGGCGAGCGAGACGCTGCGGCTCATCCTTCCCATCGTGCTGCTTATTATTTTCTTCGTGTTGTACATGACCTACCACTCCGTCAAGGAAGCGCTCATCACCATGATTACCGTGCCTTTTGCCCTCATCGGCGGGGTATACATGGTCTATTTTTATGGGGTAAACCTATCGGTGGCGGTTGCGGTCGGCTTCATCGCCCTGTTCGGCATGGCTATCGAAACGGCAATGCTAATGACCATTTACCTGAACGAAGCCATGCAACGTCTCGTTGCCGACAAGGGCAATTCGAATGAAACCATCACCAATGTCGACATCCGGGAATGGGTCATCTGGGGTGCAGCCAAACGCCTCCGCCCCAAGCTGATGACCGTCTCGGTGTCGCTGTTCGGCCTCATCCCCATCCTTTGGGCGACGGGCGTCGGCAGCGATGTAATGCTGCCCATCACCTTGCCGCTCATCGGCGGAACGATTTCATCCACCCTGTACGTGCTCCTAGTTACGCCCGTTGTTTTTGAAATGGTCAAAGAGCGGGAATTGCGCAAGCGGGGTAAAATTGAAGTGTATGATGTCAAGGAATAAATTTCTAAATGCAAGCATGACGCTGACCGTGCTGGGTTTTCTTTTCGGAAAAAGCCATGCACAACAGATTCTCCCACTCGACTCGATTCTGAACCACATCGAGCGAACCCACCCGGCGTTAAAAACCCCCGACGCCCGCATTCGGGAATTTGACACCTACGCCACAGGTGCAGTCAGCCTACCGCCGCCGCAAGTCAGTGGCGGCTTTTGGATGACGCCCTACAACCCGAAAATGTGGAGCGAGGGCATGGGGGCATTCATGCTCTCCGCCGAGCAGATGTTGCCCAACCGAAAAATGCAGGAAGCCGAAGGGCGCTACATGGCGTCCATGTCGGGCATGCAGGTGGCGGAAAAGGGAGTGATGCGGAACATGTTTTTTACGGAAGCGAAAACTGCATACTACAACTGGCAGGTGTTGAAAATGAAAATTGCCGTTTTGGAAGAAAGCAAAAACCTGCTACGGCTGATGATTGACAGCGCTAAAGAGCGCTACAAGTTCAACAGGGAAAAGCTCGGCAGCATCTACAAAGCCGAAGCGGAACTCGCCGACCTCGACCGGATGCAGGCGATGTACGCCGGGGAAATCCGGCAGCAGAAGGCCATGCTTGAAGCCTTGATGCAGTTCCCACAGGATGCAGATTTTGAAGTGGATACCACCGCTTTTTTGTCATCATGGAAGGAACTGCCCCTCTTGCCCGACACCAGTCGCATTGCTGCCCGCAGCGACATTCAAGCTGTCAAAATCAACCTACTGACTGCTCGGCTCGAACAGGATTTCAACCGCTCCAAGCTAAAGCCGGAATTTGGCGTCCGCTATGACCACATGTTCGCCTTTGGCGGCACACCTTGGCAGTTCTCGTTGATGGGCATGGTGACCGTGCCGATTGCGCCCTGGGCAAACAAGGACATCAAGGCCAAAATCGAAGGGATTGACTATCGGTTGGCGGCTTTCGAGTGGGAAAAAGCGGCGCTCGCCAATCAAATCCGGGGGGCGCTTGCCGACCGTCTGGTGATGATGCAAACCCTGCAAAACCAAATCGAACGCTATGAAAACGACATCGTGCCCAACCAACGCAAGCGTTTCCAAAGCACCCTGCTCGCTTACGAACAGAACACCGACGAACTGTTCATGGCGCTCGATGCCTGGCTGGAACTCAAAATGAGCCGCCTTGCGCAACTTGACCTGCTTCAACAATTACTCCAAGCCAAAACTGCTTATGAAAAGGAATTGGAAATCCGGTAGGACAGCACTACCCCTGACCCCTAAAGGGGAACCATATTGGCTACTTCGGAACCCAAATTTGGAAGACCGATACAGGTGCAGTTTAGGTTCCCTTTTAGGGGTCAGGGGTGTCGTCGCCTGGCTCGCTGCCCTCCTGCTGCTCATTTTTGCAGCCTGCAAGGACGGTAAAACCGACCACCCGCAGCATGGCGGGAACGCCACCGCCTACCAATGCCCGATGAAATGCGAGGGAGACAAGACCTACCCCCAGCCCGGCACCTGCCCGGTCTGCAAAATGGACTTGAAGCCCGTCGAGATGACGGATGGACATGACCATTCTGCCATGCAGCACGACACTGCAGCGGCGGTTTACACCTGCCCGATGCACCCTGAAATCGTTCGGGACGAACCGGGAAGCTGCCCCTTTTGAAAATTGTTTTTGGTGAAAAAATAAACGACTGGCATGTTGGGAGATACTGTTTCCAGCGACCTTGATATGCTCTTGAAGCCAACTTATGAGTACGTTTTGAGTTCGGTAAAAACGGTTCGTCCAGTTCGGAAAAACCTGACCACCGCCATTGAAGCGCCGGGCTACCTCGCTTATGACGCCCGCAAGGTGCAGGCGATTTCCGCCCGCTTCGGTGGTCGCATCGAACGGCTGTACGTCAAGTACCCTTACCAGCCCGTGCGAAAGGGGCAGCGCATCCTTGATATTTACAGCCCGGAGATTGCCACGGCGCAGCAGGAATTGATTTTCTTGCTCGAAAACGATGCCGCCAATTCCACCATGATTGAAAATGCCCGCCGCCGCCTATCGCTGCTTGGCATGCCCGCCGAGCAAATTCGGACGGTCGAGAAATCCCGCAAGCCCAATCTCTCGCTGCCCATTTTCAGCCCATACGATGGGCTGGTTTTTGAAAAACCGATGCCCGCCCCCTCTTTAAATTCCGCCGAAGACAGCATGGGGGAGGATGCTTCCGACGCTAGTGCCACCTTGCCCGCAGGCAGCGGCGAACTTTCCCTTCGGGAGGGCATGTACCTGCAAAAAGGGCAGCGGCTGTTCAGTGTGCAGGGGCTATCCACCGTTTGGGCGGTGCTGGAGTTTTACCCGTCCGATGTTTCGGGGGTGAAGATTGGGCAGTCGGTGAGCATCCGTATAGAACCGTTTGACAAGCCATTTTTGGGAAAAATCAACTACATCGAGCCGCAGTTTGGGTCAGGGGGTAAAAACCTGCTGGCAAGGGTCTATCTCGACAATCCCGGTGGCAAGCTGAAACCGGGGGCATTGCTGAAGGCGACTGTTCAGGCAAGTGGGCGTTCCGCCATTTGGATACCGAAGACCGCCGCCCTCGACCTCGGTAGGCAGCGGGTGGTATTTTTGAAAAAGGACGGCGTTTTTCAAAGCAAAAGAATCGAGGTGGGCAGCGTATCCGGCAATTGGCTGGAGGTGCGGTCGGGCATCTCAGAGAACGATGAGATTGCCGCCGATGCGCAGTTCCTTATGGACAGTGAGAGTTTTGTGAAATCAAACTAATTGAAAATGAGCTATTTAATAAAAAATACTGTCTTGGCTGTCTTGCTAATGACAGCTGCCGCTTGCAATGAAAGCACCCCCGAATCTGTTCCAGACAACGTCTATTACACCTGCTCGATGGACCCGCAGGTGATGGAAAAAAGGCCCGGCACTTGCCCGATTTGCAAGATGGACTTGGTGCGCATAGAGATTGACCCAAACCAAAAATCCGGCGAGCTGCGCTTGAGTGACCCGCAGATACGGCTTGCCAATATCCAAACCGATACCGTGCGCCTCCAGCCGCTCGGCGAGGAAATCACCCTTTCGGCAACCTTGAAGGAAAACCAAAATGGCCTCAACTCCATCACGTCGAGGGTGGCTGGCAGGATTGAGCGGCTGTTCGTGCGCAACGCCGGAGAGAAAGTGCAGGCAGGGCAAGCAGTTTTTGAGCTGTACAGCGAGGAACTTGCCTCTACCCAACAGGACTACCTGCTGGCTTTGCAAAGCAAAAAACGCTACGCCGATACCGACCCGAACTTCGCCCGCATCGCAGATGCTTCCCGCAACAAGCTCCTGCTTTGGGGCATGACGGAAAAACAAATCGGGGAACTTGAACAGCGTGGTTCGCCCAAAAATACCCTCACTTTTTACAGCAAATACAGTGGCATCGCCACGGAAGTGAGTGTCACCGAGGGCGACTATGTTGCCGAAGGCTCGCCTATTTTGCGCCTCGCCGACCTGCGCACCCTTTGGGCGGAGGCGCAGCTCTACGTCAGCGACCTGCCGTTCCTGAACCAGACCAGTGAGGCACTGGTGGAAATCCCTTCCTTCTCAGACCGGAAGCTGCGGGGCAAGGTCAGCTTCATCAACCCGGCGCTTGAAACTTCCTCAAAAATCGTGATGATTCGGGTGGAAATCCCCAACCCAGGCGGAGACTATCAACCTGGAATGCAGGCTTGGATAACCCTAAAAGGTAAAGTCAGGAGCGCCATTGCCGTACCAACCAATGCGCTCATCCAAGGGAAAGATGGCGCTACGGTTTGGCTAAAAAATGCCTCCGGCGCTTTCGAGAGCCGCATGGTAAGGATGGGCATGACCAACCGGGATTTCACGGAAATCACGGAAGGTTTGCAAGCGGGTGAAACAGTGGTGGTGTCCGGTGCATACCTGTTGCACAGTGAGCTGGTGTTCAAAAAAGGGGTTGACCCAATGGCGGGGCATGACATGTGAAATGAACTTAAAAGGCATTAAAAAAACCTTTTCTACCATTCTTCTTCAGCTCCTCCACCGCGTGTGGTTCACCGCCCGTGCCGTCAGCGCCATGAAGGTCAGTGACGGATTTTGGGTGGAAAGGGACGATTCCCTACACTATCGGTTATATTTGGTTAGACGTGGTGTTGAATCCTTCATCTGTTGAGCAAGCCCTCAATAGTCAATCAGTTTTTATTGCATCCACTGAACACGCACAGCAATCAGCCGTTACCCCTACGGCTTACATCCATCCGCATTTCATGCAATAAAACTGATTACACATGGCTGAAAATGAACACTCCCACCCCAAAGTAGGTGCCCGGCGTGATTTTCTCAAACAATCCTCCCTGCTCACGGCTGCCGCCATGGCGCCGGGTGCGCTCGTAAAGGCAGCTCAAAACGGCTGGGACGAAAAAATAGCCAGCGCCATGGAACAGGTAAAAATTACGCTGGACATCAATGGCCAGCAGCGCAGCCTATCGGTGGAGCCAAGGGTTACCCTACTCGATCTGTTGCGGGAGCAATTGAACCTTACCGGCACCAAAAAAGGCTGCGACCACGGGCAATGCGGTGCCTGCACCGTACACGTGGATGGCCGACGAGTCAATTCTTGCCTCACCCTCGCCGTCATGGCAGAGGGCAAAAAAATCACCACCATCGAGGGCTTGGCCGGGGGCGACGAACTGCACCCGATGCAGGCCGCTTTCATCAAGCACGACGGCTTCCAATGCGGCTACTGTACCTCCGGCCAGATCATGTCCGCCGTTGCTTGCATCAACGAGGGCCACGCCAATTCCGACGAAGAAATCAGGGAATTCATGTCCGGCAACATCTGCCGCTGTGGTGCCTATCCAAACATCGTCCAAGCAATTAAGGAAGTTAATGGTCAATAATGGTCATTAGTCATTAGGTCATTGGGAATTAACTCTAATGTCCAATGACCTTCTATGACCAATGTCAAACGACAATCTTAAAATTATGAACCAATTCGACTACATCCGCCCGACAAAACCCGATGCCGTGGTGCAGGAACTGGCCAAAAACGCTGGGTCAAAAATCATTGCCGGAGGCACCAACCTGCTCGACCTCATGAAGCGGGGCGTCATCCAGCCCGACCGCCTCGTGGACATCAACCGGTTGCAGATGAAATCCATCGAACTCGCTGGCAACCAGTTGACCATTGGGACGCTCGCCCCCAACAGCGACGTGGCCGCCGACAAAAACGTGCGGGCGCATTCGCCGCTGCTTTCGCAGGCCCTGTTGGCAGGCGCTTCGCCGCAGTTGCGGAACATGGCCACCACGGGCGGCAACATGATGCAGCGCACCCGGTGCGGCTATTTTTACGACATCACCACACCCTGCAACAAGCGGGAACCCGGCTCCGGTTGCAGTGCCCTCGGCGGGTACAATCGGATGCACGCCATCTTCGGTGCCAGCGAAAAATGTATCGCCGTCCACCCCAGCGACATGTGCGTGGCGCTCGTGGCGCTTGATGCCACAGTGGTCGTGAGTGGCCCGAAAGGCGAGCGCCGCATCCCCTTCGGCGAGTTTCACCGCCTGCCCGGCGACATGCCCGAAAAGGACAATACCCTTGTCAAGGACGAACTCATCCAGTCGGTACTAATACCTGCCCATCCATTTACCCAAAATACCCACTACCTCAAAATTCGGGACCGCACGTCCTACGCTTTCGCCCTCATTTCCGTAGCGGCGGCGCTCCAACTCGACGGCCAAACCATCAAAGACGCACGCTTGGGCATGGGCGGCGTGGCCCACAAACCTTGGCGGCTCACTGAGGCGGAGACGTTTTTAAAAGGAAAAACCGCCACAAAGGAGAATTTCCGACAGGCAGCCGACTTGGCGATGAAGGGCGCTAAGACTTACGAACACAATGCTTTTAAAATAAAAATGGGCGGTAATGCCATCGTAGAAGCGCTCACACAGGCTTTGAAAGGATAGAAATTGGATTGGAAAGCCCGCAGGGATTTCAAAGCCAGGCGAAACATTCAGGATTGGAAAGCCCATTGGGATTTCCAATCCTTCATTTACCAATCACCAGTTACCAATCACCAAAATGAACTTCACCAATCATAAATCCGCAGACCCGATGGACCGGGTGGACGGCCGGGCGAAAGTCACCGGAACGGCGAAATACGCCGCTGAATTTGAGATACCCAACATGGCGTGGGGCGTCATGGTGGGCAGCACCGTGACCAAGGGCCGCATCACTGGCCTTGATGTGAAACAGGCAAAAAATGCGCCCGGTGTGTTGGCTGTGCTCTCGCACCTCGACCGACCCGAAGCGCCCGGTTTCAAAAAACCCGCCGAAGGCGACGAGGCGTACAAGGGCCTGAAGGTGTTCCACACCGACCAGGTTTTTTTCAACGACCAGCCGATAGCCTTGGTGGTCGCCGACAGCTACGAGCGGGCGGTCCATGCGGCTTCGCTCGTGAAGGCCACCTATGACAAAGCGGCGCACAGCACGGATTTTATCGCCAACCTCGGCAAGGCCATTCCGGTGAAAAGCAACTGGATGAAAGATTATCTGCGGGGCGATTTGGACGCCTACAAAACCGCACCGGTGAAGGTGGAGCAGGAGTACGTCATTCCCATCGAGGTACACCATCCAATGGAACTGTTCGCCACCACCGCTACTTGGGACGGCGACAAGCTCACGGTGTACGACAAGTCGCAGGGTTTGCAGGACACGCAAAAGGCAATCAAGACGGCTTTTCAGCTTCCTGCTGAAAAAGTGGAGGTCATCGCCCAGTACGTCGGCGGTGGGTTCGGTGCTGGCCTGCGGACATGGCCGCACGTGTTCGCTGCCGTAATGGCCACCATGCGCCTCAAGCGTCCGGTGAAAGTGGTGCTCAATCGCCAGCAGATGTTTACGATGGTGGGCTATCGCCCATTTTCTTGGCAAAAAATCGGTCTCGGCGCTGCGGCGGACGGCCAGTTAACGGGCATCACCCACGAGGCCAAAGGCTCCACCTCCAGCTACGAGCAGTTCACCGAAGGCATCACCGGAATTTCCACGATGATGTACGCCAGCCCGTCGGTGAACACCCGCTACCACTTGGTGCCGATTGACGTCAGCACGCCCATTTACATGCGGGGGCCGGGGGAAACGACGGGCGTTTTTGCGCTCGAAAGTGCGATGGACGAACTGGCCTACGCCCTGAAAATGGACCCGCTGGCGCTGCGCCTGAAGAATTTTGCTGAAAAAGACCCAAACTCGAACAAGCCCTGGTCGAGCAATTCACTGAAAGAACTTTACGAAAAAGGCGCTGAAAAATTCGGGTGGAAAAAACGGAAACCCGAACCTGGCTCGATGAAGGAAGGCGACTGGCAGGTGGGATACGGCATGTCCGCAGCTGCCTGGAGCGCCATGCGTTGGAGCGCCACGGCGACTGTGGTTTTGAAGGCCGACGGCTCGCTGACGGTGAAAAGCGCCACGAGCGACATGGGGCCCGGCACGGCCACCATCCTCACGCAGATTGCGTCGGAGGTGACGGGCATTCCGGCGAATAAAATCACAATAGAATTGGGCAAATCCAGCCTGCCGGAAGCCCCGTCGCAGGGCGGTTCGGCCACAGCTTCCACCATCGGCTCGGCGGTACACGACGCCTGTTCTGTACTGAAAGACAAGCTGATGGGCATGGCTGTCGGTCAGTCGGGCGGCCCACTGGCGGACGCCAAAACGGGCGAACTGGGCTTTGAAAACGGGGACATTTTTAACACCAAAAACACCTCTAAACGGCAGACGCTCACGGCATTGCTCAAAGCGGAAAACCTGCCCGAACTGGAAGTGACCAAAGCCTCTGCCCCTGGCAACAAACAGCAGGAGTTCAGCAGCTACTCCTACTCGGTGCATTTCGCCGAAGTACACGTGCATTCGTTGACGGGCATGGTGAAAATCAAGCGCTACCTCGCCTGCGTAGATGCGGGCCGGGTGCTCAACCAAAAAACCGGGGGCAGTCAAGTGAAGGGCGCTGTGGTGGGCGGCATCGGCATGGCGCTCCACGAAGAGGCCGTGATGGACCATCGCTACGGCCGCTTTGCCAACGGCAACTTCGCTGACTACCACGTGCCAGTGAACGCCGACGTGCCTGACATCGAGCTGTTTTTTACCGACAATCCCGACCCCGTACTCAACCCGATGGGCGCCAAGGGCATGGGTGAAATCGGCCTCATTGGCGCAGCACCAGCCATTGCCAACGCCGTTTTTCACGCCACCGGAAAGCGGGTTCGGGAGCTACCGATTACACCGGACAAGTTGATTTAACCGTTCTTTTTGAGTTCCTCCACCGCGTGGTTTGCCGCCCGTGCCGTCAGCGCCATGAAGGTAAGTGACGGATTTTGGGTGGAAACGGAGGTCATGCAAGCGCCGTCGGTCACATAGACGTTCGGGCAGGCGTGGAGTTGATTCCACTCGTTCAATAGCGAAGTCTTGGGGTCACGGCCCATGCGCACGCCGCCCATCTCGTGGATGTCGAGGCCGGGGGCCTGAGCGGTATCTTTTGTTTCAATATCAGTGAAGCCAGCTTTCTCGAACATCACGGTGAACTGCTCGAAAAAGTCCTTTATCATCTTCTCGTCGTTGTCGTCGTGCACGACGTTGATGCGCAGTTGCGGGATGCCCCAGGCGTCTTTTTGCACCTCATCGAGCTTCACGAAATTGGTTTCCTTCGGAATGGTCTCGCCCATCATTCCGGAGCCGACATTCCATCCACCTAAGTCCTTGCTGCCAAGTAGGTTATCGGTCAGTTGCTGCCCAAAGCCGTCGTTGCTCACGTTCAAATAGCGCATCGCTTGAAAGGTGGAAGCATAGCCCCGAAGAAAGTCCGTTTCTTGCTTGTAAACGTTGCGGAAGCGGGGGATATACGCCCCCATCACTCGTTTGCCCTCGGTAGTGAACTCCTTGTGGCCGTCGTGCTTGCCCCAGATTTTCGCCCGGTAATTGTGGAACGCCACATATTTGCCCAAAATCCCGTTGTCGTTGCCGAGGCCGTTGGGGAAGCGGTCGCTCTTAGAGTTGAGCAGGATGAGGTTGGTGTTTAGCGTGGCCGCATTCACGAAGATGATTTTGGAAAAATACTCCGTCGTTTCCTTCGTAAGCTCGTTGACCACCCGAACGCCCGTTGCCCGGTTTTCCTTTTCATCGAAAATAATGGAATGCACGACGGAATGTGCCTGCAAAGTGAGGTTTCCTGTCTTGGCCGCCCAAGGGAACAGCGTCGAATTGGCGCTGAAATAGCCGCCGTAGGGGCACCCCCGCTGGCAGATGTTGCGGTTTTGGCAAAGCACCCTGCCCTGCTGCTTGAAAATCTCCCGCTCCTCGGTGAGGTGGGCGCAGCGGGAAAAAATCAGGTGCCGGTCCTTGAAGCTTTTTTTGAGCGAATCCTTGAAATGCTCCTCCACGCAGGTGAGGTCCCAGGGCTTCAGGAAGTCGCCGTCCGGCAAGGTGTCCAGCCCATCACGGTTGCCCGCCACGCCGATGAACTGCTCGACATGCGTGTACCATTTTTCCAAGTCCTTGTAGCGGATGGGCCAGTCAACGGCAAAGCCGTCGCGGGCAGGGCCTTCAAAATCGTGGTCGCTCCACCGCTGAACGTACCTCGCCCACATGAGCGATTTTCCGCCCACCTGATAGCCCCGAATCCAGTCAAACGGCTTGTCCTGGATGTACGGGTGCTCGGTGTCCTTGACGAAGAAGTGCATCGCATCCTCTTTGAAGGCATAGCATCGGCTGATGACGGGGTTCGCCTTTTCCACCTCATAGGGGATGCGCCCCCGGTGCGGGAATTCCCACGGCTGCATGGCCGTCGTCGGGTAGTCCTTGATATGCTCCACGTTGCGGCCCCGCTCCAGCACGAGGGTTTTCAGGCCTGCGTCGCAAAGCTCCTTGGCGGCCCAGCCGCCCGTCATACCGCCCCCGATGACGATGGCGTCGAAGTTGTGAGTTGTATCTGGCATTGAGTGTAATTTGAAATTGAAGATTTACGTCAGTGAATTTGAAATAGCGCCGTGCAATGCCTTGAAAATCAAGGCGGTGCTACAAATTCGAGGTAATTATCTGGGGTGATGACCTTTGTTTCTACGCTGTCATAAGCCCCAGTGAAGGTTTTGGGAAAGGACACGTTTGCCGTTGTGCTCCATTTGAATTCAAAGGCGAAAATCTTCCCATCCTTCTCTTCGAGGTAGTCAATTTCCTGCTGTTGGGTGGTTCTCCAGAAATAACGGTTTGCAAAATATTGGTGATTGACCAGCCATTTGGTGCGCTCGCTCATGAGGAAATTTTCCCAAAGCGCCCCCACGTCTGACCTTACCTCGATGGGCTGGAAACTGTTTACCAATGCGTTGCGAATGCCGTTGTCGTAGAAATAAATCTTGCGGCTTTTCTTCAGTTCGTTGCGCACGTTGCGGCTGAATGCAGGGAGGCGGAAGACAACAAAAGTCTTTTCCAGTAAATCAATATATCGTTGTACCGTCTTTTGGTCGGTGCCAGTCAACTGCGCCAGTTCATGGAAATTGACTTCGCTGCCTACTTGAAATGCCAAAGATTGCAGCAGTTTTTCCAACACCTCTGGTTTTCTTATGTCGTGAAAGGTGAAAATGTCTTTGTAAAGGTAGCTGGAGCTCAATTGCATTAGCAATTCCCGTTCTTTTCCCTCCCGGTTAATTATTTCAGGGTACATGCCATAAACCAAGCGGTGCTTCAATCGCCGCCTTTCTTCCACCTGATTGCTGTGTCGGGCCATTTCTTCCGTTGAAATGGGCAGCAGCGTGAACTCCCATTTTCGCCCCGTGAGCGGTTCGTTGATTTCGTTGGCCAAGTCGAGCGAGGAAGAACCCGTCACCAGCAGCTTTACGTGCTTGATTTTGTCGGTGAAAAGCTTCAGCGTTAGGCCGATATTTTTCACCCGTTGTGCTTCGTCAATGACTACGAGTTCTGCATCGCCTATCCAAGTCCTTAATTCTGTGGAGGTAGCTCCTGACAGCCGCTG
>JANPLH010000254.1:0-5284 GCA_031426435.1 Saprospiraceae bacterium
AGGTGACTGGTGATTGGTGACTGGGCAGACACCCAACCAATAACCAGTCACCAATCACCAACTACCATCATGAAAAACATAATTTTCGTCATCTTCTTGTTCGTTGCTTTTTTAGTCGGGTGCACAAATGACCCACCGGCAAGCAAGGAAGGCACCACTTCTACGCCAACGACAACGGCCATCGACCCATCCAGCATCAAGTTTATTTGTGAAACATCGGCACAGCCAAACACCGATGCGGATGCGCCCCGCCATGAGGTTTTCCTGCAAATGGGCAGTAGCAAGGTGAAGGTGGCGGATATCCTCAACTGCGAAATACTCGGCAAAGATACTTACGAACAAAACCAAGTGCCCCCAACGGCCATCGCTGCCGTTGGTGGCTGGTGGGCCGGTGCTGGCGACTATCTTTACGTCATCGAAGAAGATGGAAACTACGTGGTGAAGAAAGGCTTTACTGGCGAGGAAAATGCAAACAACGACTTCGGCTACAAGACCATCATGGCCTTTGATAAGAATGGCAACGAGGTTTTTTAAGCAATGATGAAGGCATGAGGTAGGTGCTAAGCCATACCTCATGCCTTCATACCTTCATACCACCTAATCCTTTTCCCAGAACCGCAACTTCTTCCTTCTCTCCTCCTTTTTCTTTTCCCTTTCCTTTTTCTTCAAGTCACGGTTACTGTATAAAATATAGCGTAAAGAAAGGCCGGTTTGCATATAAACCCGCCGCTCGCCGCCATAGAGGTTGATGGCTGGCTTATAGTCGTAGGCAAGGTTCAGTCGGCCAAGGCCCAGTTCCAGGCCGCCGATGCCCGAAATGCCAAAAGGATTTTTGAAGCCATCTGGGTTTTCAAAAGTAGAAGGTTGGTTGTTCCAGCCCTTGTGCAGGCCAGCGCCAAAATAGAAGTTGAGGCCGTTGAGCAGTATCTTATAATGCTTTGCCACGAGGCCCGTTACCATGAATTCTTCTCGTTGGAAACTCTGCTGCACGATGCCCTCCACGGTCACGTGCTCCGCAATCCGTTGTTTTACAGTGAGGCCCCAGTCCGTGCCGAGGCGGAGGCCGGCCGCCGTCACGTAGGATTGTGCGCCAAGGATTTTTGCGAAGCAAACAAAAGCGAAGATTGGCAGAATGCTATTTTTCATGGTGTCCTGATTTGTGGCCGCACAATTCATTGGGCTGGCCGTTAGTGTTGCATCGGCCAGCTCAATGAATTGGGCGGCCACAATTATCACGTCGCAAAAAACGGCTTCTGCTTCCTGTTTATTACCCAAACAGCAAAAGCCGTGGTTAACGAGCCGTTAAGGTTCAGCAAAACAAAATCACTGCTCGGCTGCCAAATATATAGGGGCTTAAAGGAAAGTGCCTCATGGAATTTTAAGTGATTTCAATATCCAAAAGCAAAAAGATTTGGTTTCCCCTTTAGTGGTCAGGGGTAATTCAGACTTTTGGCCTAATTTGCCGCTGTTCCTAAAACGTCCATTTTGCAGCGGCTACAAATCCTATTTCGTTTCCTCAAATTTTATTGGCTGGCGCAAACCAGGTACAACGTCCATTCGCCCTTTGCATTTGCTTTTACAGAGGCCGTGCTGGAGGACGACCGCTGGTTCTATGCCTTTAGCGAAGTGGAAGACCTGCGAGATTTCCTGCGCCCCGACCGCACCAAGATTGAAGTGACCGACCTTGGAGCTGGCTCGCAGGTGACGCCAGGCCGCAAGCGGAGCATCGGGGATTTGGTGAGGTTTTCTGCCAGCCGACCTTTTATCTGTCAATGGCTGTTCAGGGCGGTGGCGCATGTCAAGCCGAAAACCATGCTTGAACTGGGCACCTCGCTCGGCATCAGCACGGCGTACCAAGCGGCGGCCTCGCTCAATGCCCGTTTCATCACCATCGAAGGCTGCCCGAATGTGGCCATGTACGCCCGCAAGAACCTCGAAATGCTGCGGGTAAAAAACGTGGAGCAGCGCCTTGGCCGATTTGAGGATTGCCTACCCGATGCGCTGCAATCGCTCGGCCAACTCGACTATCTCTTCATTGACGGCAACCACAGAAAAGCGCCGACGGTTCAATATTTCGAGCAATGCCTCGAACACGTGCACGAGGGCAGTGTCTTCGTTTTCGACGATATCCACTGGTCGGCGGAAATGGTGGAGGCTTGGGAAACCATCCGCCAGCACCCAAAGGTGTCGGTGAGCATTGACCTTTTCTTCATTGGGATGGTTTTTTTCCGAAGGGAAAACAAGGCGAAAGAGCATTACCGACTGGTGCCTTGGCTCTGGAAGCCGTGGCGGATTGGGTTTTGGGACTTGTTCAAGCGTTAGTTTTGCTGGAAGCCCAGAATCCCCATTGCCCGCAAAAATTCTGATTGAAAACCCGCACCAATCCTCACTTCTTCACCCGTCATTGGATGCTCAAACTGCAATTCCGTAGCATGAAGCAGCATCTTGTTCATCTCCCATTTTTCCAGCCAAAACTTGTTTTGCTTATTGCAGCCATGCGGCCTGTCGCCGATGATGGGGTGGAAAATATGCGCCATGTGCTTGCGCAATTGGTGGTGCCGCCCCGTCTCAGGCAGTAGTTTCACGAAAGAATAACGGGAAGTCGGGTGTTTGCCGAAGGCAACGGGTATCTCCGATGTGGCCAGGCGAACGTAGTGGGTGAGTGCATCTTGCACAAGGCCATTTTCGTTGGTGAGTGCGTAATCAATCGTGCCTGTTTCAGGTATAAAGCCCCGGACGATGGCTTGGTAGGTTTTTTTTACCTGCCTGTTCTCAAACTTCCCCTGCATGAGCGAATTGGCTTCAGGGCTTAGGGCGAACAACAGAACGCCGCTCGTTTTACGATCCAATCTATGTGCTGGGAAAACCCTCCGGCCAAGCTGGTCACGCAGCATTTGCACCGCAAACTCCGAAGCATCGGCTGCAATGGGCGACTTATGCACCAATAGGCCATGCGGTTTGTTGATGGCCACGAGGTGTTTGTCCTGGTGGAGGATTTCTAGCATGTTGAGACACAAGACGATAGATATTAGACAATAGAAGGGGCGCGGCACAGTGTATAAAGCCTATTGTCTAATATCTGTCGTCACAAAAAAAAACAGGTTTTACCACAAAGTGCAAAACCTGTTTTATAGGCCATAATCATTTAATTGACTGATTTTAAGCGGTCAATATTCATCTTCATTGAAAAGGAAGTCATCCTTTCGAGGATAATCTGGCCAAATATCTTCAATGCTTTCGAAAAGCTCTCCTTCTTCTTCCATTTCTTGGAGGTTTTCGATTACCTCCAGGGGTGCGCCCGAACGAATTGCAAAGTCTATCAATTCGTCACGAGTTGCTGGGAAAGGTGCGTCTTCCAGGTGCGAAGCGAGATCTAAGGTCCAATACATATTACAAGCAGATTTAGGTTAACAAAAAGCTGTCACGCCTTTAAAAAAAGTGAGATTTCAAAAAGTTCGTTCACACGGAAAATTTTTGAAATCGCGGGCAAAAGTAACAAACCCAACCTTTTAACGCAAGACCTGAATTTTGCAAGCACGTTTTTAACAAAAAAAATTACTAAATTGTTGATTATCAAAAGAATAAAGTCTCCCCAAAATTCTCGAACCTGCCGCCAGCCTGTTGTACAAATCCTTTTTTCATTGGCTGGTCAAAAGCGATGGAACCAGAATTGTGGATGAGGCCTTTATTTTCCACGTTTGCGAAATTGGTTCGGTTGATGGAAAGCTCCCCTTTTACGATAAGATCGCCATCATTGATGATGCCGATGCCTTTCTTAGCCAAACCGTCAATGGTCAGTCGGCCATACCTCGAAATCACGAGCTTTGCTCCTGGTTCAATGATCAATTGGGCTACATCGTTTACGAAAAGGTCTATGATTGGGTAAAAACACCTGCCGTCAATGTCACTTGGTATTACCACTTCATCGAACCAACCTGGAACGTGGCGGTTGTACCAGTTCATTGGTTCCATCCAGTCGTGTTCGACACCGCAGGTGCCCCCCTTCCAGAAATGGGGGACGGTGATTTTTTTAACGGCGCAACCTCCCTCCTGGGGCATAGGCTGCACGAGCCGCATATCTTTTTCCATGTGTAAGTTTTTGCAGGGGGACCCGTGAGTGAAATATGAGTTTGTTCTGAGAGGGAATCTCTGTGGAAAGGAGGATGTTGCTTGAAAATCAAATACTAAGCCAACCCAAAATGAGAATCGTTTCAACAAAGTGTTGTCATTGGTAAAACAATGCTTGAGAAGCCTTAAAACACTGGGCAAGCCTTGAATTCTTTGGGTGGTGCCACTTTTTTCAAAATATACTGGAGAAAAAATTCTGGCCCGCCCCGTTGGTTGGTGGCTACCTTGAAAGGAGAGAAATTTTGGTCGTAACTGAAGCCAGCCGTCCAGTTGCGGTATTGTAGCTCAACAGTGGGAATCCAAGCGTCTTCGAAGCGGTAGGAGAGGCCAAGTTGGGCATTGAGTTCCTTTCCCTCCTCGGTGCTTAGGTGGTATCGAAGTGCAGTGCCCACCACGGCTTCTTTATAAGAAAGCTGTTTTGAAAACTGGGCATTGGCCCGTAGGTCGAGCTTGGGTTGAAGTTCGAAGGTTGACAAAAAATGAGACGTGAACTTGCGGGGCAGTTCCAGGCTTGGTTCGCCGAAGAAGCTGGTATTGGGCTGGTTCAAGTGAAAAAGGCTACCGCCCACGTCCATTCTCGTGCGGCTGTCTCCCATTTTGAAATGGAGGTTCAGGCCCGTTGCGAAGCTGGCGATTCCCTTGCTGGTGTTGCTGAATGCCTCGTTATTGGGCTGGTTTGGGTCGAAAATATCGCCATTCCATTGCTCCTCATAGGTGAGCTGCTGAGGACTTACCGAGCGTTGGCCGAGCGAAACCTGCAGCCCGACCGAGACGAAAAGCGCATCGCTCATTTGGCGGATATAGGCGAGGTTGCCCGCCAATTTCGACATGCCGAGGTCTGCGTCACCTGCCACGTCGTTGTTGAAGAGGAGGCCGTACCCAAGGTAGTTGCCATCCCCCAGCAGCTTATGGGCCAGCTTGGCATCCATTGCGGCAGCGATGGTTCGATAACTGACAGGTACGGTGTTCCATTGGCTTCGATAATTGGCGATGAAACGGAGGTCGCCCTCGAAAACCCCCGGCAATGCTGGGCTTAGGTTGGCTGGAGCATTGTTGAACTGGGAGAAGTGAATGTCCTGCGCATGAGCTGAAGGCCACAAAGCGAGGAGACATAGCAGAACGAGCCAGTTAGTAGTTGGGAAATTCATTTCCCAAC
>JANPLH010000255.1:0-1797 GCA_031426435.1 Saprospiraceae bacterium
ACAGGTTGTAAATCAGGACGCCTACAACCACTATGACCAATAATTTCAATGCACTTCTAATCATGATAAGGATGAGGTTTAAGTTTTTAAAAAATGCTAAACGACTCCATTTGTTTTTTTGAAGAACCCAGGCACCGAATTGTCCAAAATGGCTGGTGCCTCTGATAGTTTGACAAATCGTTGCCCAAAACCTTTTGTAAAATCACCGTCTTCCAATGCTGGAGTTTCCGTTCCCAGTCGTTTTTTTCGTGCAGCCAAATAAAGAGCAGCTATGCCAGCTACCAAATAAGTTGCGTAACTGCTCGAAATCGGCTCCTGTACATACTCGCCGTTTATTTTACAAAAATGACCCTTTACATTGGAAACCATAAAATGAACGCCTGGTTCGGCATCAATTTCATCTTTTCTGGCATCGAGCATCGCTTGCGAAACTGCTCCAATATTAATCGTTTCTGGCCGCAGGCTTGGGAAACTATTGGCCGCAATACCGACCCATGACTGACTTGCGTCCTTGTTGGGCAAGGCAGCCAACAGCATTGCACCTGACTGTTTCAAGAGGCCAAAAACCCGGTCAACTTCTGCTGGTGGTATTCGCTCCAAAGCCACGTCGCCAGGAAGGTAGGCGATGCTGGCAACCACGAGGTCAACGCCGAGGTTGGCAGCGGCTTCGAGTCCACGCAGAAAGTCCTTTACCAAAAAGAACTTGTTGTCAACGGTGTTTATCTTTATGATGAACACTTCGGCTTCCGGCGCAATGCCCACAAGGGTGTCCGAGCCAGCAGCTTTCGATGAAATGACAGAAACGCACTGCGTCCCATGCCCCCGCTTTCGGTGGGCGTCTGCCACATTGCCATTTCCGTGCAGCTGAGGCTTTGAAGGGTTAAACCCAGGAGATGCGGCGTTTAGCTTGTGCCCGGCAATATTGAGATGCTTCAATGCCGGATGAACAGGGTCCAGCCCAGTATCAAGTACGGCGATTTTGACGCCTTTTCCGCCCGTAGCTTGCCATGTTTTGAAGACCGCTGCTTGAATTTGCAATAACCAGTCGAATTGTACCATTGGTTTTTAGCTTGATTTGTTTAGCAAAGATGGTTTTTTTCATTTATACAAGAGCCGATACGATTAGACTTTAAACCTCGCATGAGTTATTTGCTATTCAGCACCGTCTTTTTTCCACCAAAATCAGTACTTTTCTCATATTCCATCGTCATCTTTCCAGCGTTAAAACGGCAGGTATAGGTCTCGGAATGCGGGCTTTCGATATAGCGCAACTTGAATTGCAAGGTATTGTCGTCCAACCAGGCATAACTGCCCGCCACTTGCGATGGCGGCAAGCCTTCCATGCTGCCTTTAATGCCAGCAACGAGGTAAGGCCCAATTTTGGGCGTGGTCATGTACTTCCACTGGCCTTCGCCAAAAAACAGTGGGTACATTGTATCGTTAATCTTTAGCATCAGTCTGCAATCACTTCCTTGGAAGGCGATATTGACATTGGTGATACCCAATTCATTGGACTGCATTTCAAAGAATTTCTTGGCAGCCTTGATGTTGCGGGCCGTCGCATCGGAATTGCTTTTGGGAAGCGGCAAAGCCAATTTAGCAAGCCTTTCCTTTAAGGCTGTTTGGGCTGGGCTTTCCTTTATTGGCTTGTTTTGAAAGCTGGGCAGCAAATGCTCCCAAACCAAATCCAGTGCCCCTTGCAGGTCAGCCGATTCTTCGGTAATGGCAATCACGGCATCGAGTTCCGGCAGCATGAGCATGTATTGGCCATAAGCGCCGTCGCCACGGTAGCTGTTG
>JANPLH010000256.1:0-19621 GCA_031426435.1 Saprospiraceae bacterium
TGTCGCTTGGGTATTTGGCTCTTTTGCCATTCTTTTGCTGTGTGCTCATAACGTCGTGGTTTAAGATTCGAGACCTCAAACCTAATTTCGTTTTGAGCACACTTTCTACTCATGAAGGGGTTTTAAAACAGTTTCTTAGAAAAAAGGTGTTCATTGTTGAAAATATAAATAAATGATGCATTGCTGATTTAGGCATTGAACACGCAAGCAAATGCTTCGTTGCTCTTTTAATTGTGGCATCAATGCGTGTTCCAAATGGTGGCAGTAAAAGAACCATTGGCTTAAATCACAGAACAATCAGCTATTTCAATTTATAAAGGGACTAAAAAATTAAACGTTTTTGAATATGCAAACGAAGAACTTACCCCTAATCTTATTTTTATTTATCATTTGGATATTTGCTCGGACTGAAAGCAAAGCATTTGCGGTTTTGTCGCACGAAGCAATCATAGATGAAGCGTGGGAGGGCAACTTGCGGCCCCTGCTGATCAAAAAATTCCCTCAAGCCAGTCAAGCTCAAATTGACAGCGCACGTGCCTATTTGTATGGCGGCTCTGTATTGCCTGATATTGGATACATGCCTGCGGGAAGCAAACTTTTTTCCAACCTTGTACATTATGTTCGCACCGGGGATTTTGTCAGCAATTTGCTATCAGAATCAAAGACCCTAAACGAATATGCCTTTGCGCTTGGCTTTCTTTGCCATTATACTGCCGACCACTATGGCCATTCATTGGCCACAAACAAAGCTGTACCACTGCTTTTTCCGAAAGCAAACAAAAAATATGGTTCATCGGTCAACTATGAACAGGATGAAAAATACCATGCCCGCACTGAATTTAGTTTCGACGTATTTCAAGTGGTAAATGGAAACTATGAACCGGAGGCCTATCGCAACTTCATTGGATTCAAGGTAAGTGAATCCGTTTTGGAAAAAGCATTTTTGAAAACCTATGGACTATCACTTTCTGATGTTTTTAAGAACTTTGATACCGCAGTAAAAATTTTCAGGTTTTCGGTACGCAAGATTATTCCATCCCTCATCAAGGCATCATCAAAGTTTAGCAAAGGGAAAATGCAGGAAACTGGTGGGGAGGATGCCACTGCCAACAAAAAGCCTGCTGTTTATACAACCGATTACAAGGCATATAATAAAGAATATGGGAAGCCAGGCATTAAATCAATGGGCTTTTCTTTTATCATTCTTGTTCTGCCCAAAGTCGGCCCACTTGCTGGCATTCGAACGAAAAGTTTAAATGAAAAAGTAAAGACTTATTTTAAGGAAGGTTTTGATGAAATTGTCCGTCAATATAAAATCAGCTTAAATCGCATTAAGGCGCAACCCCCCGAATTTGAAAACATAAATTTAGACACTGGCAATAAAACCGTTGCCGGAGAATATGAACTTGGCGACAAAACTTATTATGACCTTTTAATGCAACTTGAAAAGCATAATTTTGAAAAAATAACCCCTGACCTCAAACATAACATCGCATTATATTTTGCTCAAAAAGATAAGCTGCATAAGGCTTGCCAACAAAAAAGGAAATGGGACAATATTCAGGCAGCACTGACCCAGTTGCAGAAAAAATAAGGGCCGAATATCGTATCGAAATCGTTCCCAGTTTCCCCAATGACTTAAGGTGGCATTTTTGGACAAGGTGAGCATTAAGTGAAAGTTGGTAAGTAACAAGGTTCTATAGTGAGAGCGGGTTATTAAAACTATTGACTACAAATGATAATCAAAGCCCGCTGCCTACATGCCGACCAGGCAGGCAGCGGGTTTTATTACCAGCCCTATCATTTCAGGCTCAATCCACCCGAAACCTGACCGGTAGCGTCACCATCACGTCCACGGGTTTTCCGCCGAGCATGGCAGGCTGCCAGTCCGGCATATCCAGCATGGCGGTGATGACGGCGTGTGAACAGCCTTCGCAGGCTTCCTTCTTGCTGTCCACCCGGTTAATGGCGCTCACCTTCCCGTCTTTGTTGATGACGAAGGTTACGTACTCTAAGCCATCACTACCCTCGGCGAGGTCAGCTTCGGGGTATTTCACCGATTGCCTGGCCCAATCTGCCAAGGCGTTGTTCGAGCAGCGCTGCGGGTTCTTGGCTGTCACGCAGTCGGCAGAAAAAAGCGGCGGCCTATCGGTTTGCGAAACAGTGTAAATCACTGGCGTGTCCTTCACTTTTAGTTTTGGGGGCGTCGTCCTGGCTTTTGGTTCTTTTTTGTTAGCTGGATTGGTCGCCTCGGGTTCGGGTACCTCTCCCTCCGTGTAGTTGTAGCTGTACCAGTAGGGGTCGTCCTTGTCCTCGTCCATCAAAGCTGAAGAGTCGGGATTGGGCGCTGCAATTGGGGCGTCCATGTTCGTACTTTCTTCGGTCGGCTTGCTGTCCGAATTGCAGGCAGCAAACGTCCAGACCAAGAGCAGGGACACCAGCAATGCCGGAAGGAAAATCTCTTTTTTCATGTTGTTATTTTTGAAACGTAATCATGGCAAGGAGTTAAACTCAATTGCATAACCGAAGTGTTTTGAGCTTGTTCAAATTCGGGGAAAAATGAGGCAGCCAACAAAAGTAGCTTCCGAGACTTCTCTGAAACCAAGTATCCATTAGCTGTCCTTTCCTACTCCCGCCACAATTCCCTTTCTTTGCCGCTCAAATCAGAGTGTGAGAGAGGTGAGCGGGTGAGAAAAGTGAGAGGTGAGAAAAGTGAGCGGGGTGAGCGGGTGAAAAAATTCTCGCCTGTCCTAACCGCTCACTTCTCTCACCCGCTCACCCTCTCACCTCTCTCACACTCTCACCCGCTAAAAATGCCAACCACCACCCTCAATATTCCCATCCTCGTCCTGCCGACCAAACTGGATGGCCTGGCCGCCTACCAGGTTCAGCCTGTGTTTTTCGGGGCACCAACGGGGGTGCATCGGCGGTACAGCGAGGCCATCGGCTTGTTCAAGAAGCAGGTGAAGCGCCGTTATGCTGCCTACACGCTTTCTCGTGCCACGGCGGAGCAGTTGTTCTGGTTCAAGTTTGGCCCGGAGGTGAAGCTGCACCAGTACCCACTGGAGTTCAGCATCGGCAGCCACTATATCAAGGGGCGGTTCGGGGTGGCCAGCTTCGAGTGGCAGGGCTTGACCTACGCCTGCCTGCCCGCTTTCGAGTCTTTCATTTTCATCGTAAAAAACAACGAAAAAGGCAAGGCCGACTTGAAGGTTGAGACGGAACGGGTCGTGCGGGAAATGATGCGCCGACTCAAACAGGCAGAGGGCAGCGATTTCGATGCCGAGCAATATTATTCCGACAAGAAGGAGTTCGTGACCACCGTGCAATTGGAGGTCAACTACAAGGAGGCAAGTTTCAGTTTCGAGGCGACGGGCATGGAGGGCCTTTTTGCCGCCTTCCGGCAACAGGAGCAATTCGACGGCGGCGAAGAAATCGAGAAAGTGGCCACCGACCTCTGCGCCCGCTATCCCGACGAACTGAACCGGGCTTGGCAGCAGGAGCCGCTGGTGGAGCAGTTGCACGAACTTATTTTCAAAAAAACAGGCAACCCCACGGGGGCAAGCCCCACGGGGGCAAGCAATCCACTTGTGCTCGTAGGGCCGGAGGGCGTGGGCAAGCATACGGTTGTCCACGAAGTGGTCTTCCGCTACATGGCCGGCATCACCAAGCAAACCGACGAAGAGTGGCGGCGCCATTATTTCTGGCACCTGAACCCCAATCGGGTCATCGCTGGAATGAGCGTCGTGGGGCATTGGGAGAAGCGGTTCGAGGCCATCCTGCAGTACGTGCAGAAACCCAACCACCGGGAGCGCTACCCCGACAAGTTGCTGGTGGACAACCCCGTGGCATTGCTCCGCATCGGCAAGGCCAAGGGAAGCGACCTCTGCCTCGCCACCGTGTTGAAACCCTTTTTGGAAAAAAGAAAGATTCAGCTTGTGTTGTTGGCTACGCCAGAGGAGTGGAAAATCGTGCAGGAGACCGACCGCAGCTTTGCCGACCTGTTCCAGGTGCTGCGGTTGCAGGAGCCTGACGTGACCACGGCCATCAAAATCGTCCTGCAAAACCGCAGCGAGATGGAACTGCAAACGGGCTGCTCCATCACCGTGCCAGCCATCAGCCAGTTGTTCACCATCCAGCGCAACTACCTGAAAAACAAGGCGTTGCCCGGTTCGGTGATGCGTTTGCTGACGCAATTGACCACCAAATACAGCCGTACCGTTATAGATGCGCCGCAAGTGCGGGAGGAGTTCAAGTCGTTCAGCGGAATGCAGGAGCAGATTTTCGAGGAGCAGGCCCCCATAGAAAAGGACGAACTGCGGCAGGTGCTGGCGCAAGAGTTGGTCGGCCAGCCCGCTGCAGTGGATGCACTGTCGGGAGCCATCCACCTCGTAAAGGCCCGCCTCACCGACCGCAACCGACCGTTGGCCTCGTTCCTTTTCATTGGCCCAACGGGCGTCGGCAAAACGCATGCTGCCAAGTTGCTCTGCAAAACCATTCTCGGCTCCGACTCCAAGCTCATGCGCTTCGACATGAACGAGTACATAGACGGCGGGGCGCTGCACCGGCTCATCGGCGACTTCCAGAATCCGGAAGGGCAGCTCACCGGCAAGGTGCGCTATCAGCCGTTTGGCGTGGTGCTGTTGGATGAAATCGAAAAAGCGCACCCCAGCATCCACGACCTGCTGCTGCAAGTCCTCGATGATGCCCGCCTCACTGACAGTCTTGGTCGCACGGTGGATTTTTCGAACACCATCATCGTCATGACCTCCAACCTTGGCGCACGGGAGGCTGCTTCGCAAATTGGCTATGCCTCCGAAACCAAGGACGCAAGCGCCGTTTACCGTAAGGCGGTGGAACAGGCGTTCAGGCCAGAATTGGTCAATCGCATTGAGCAGATAGTGGTTTTCAACCCGCTGACTTTCAACGAGATACAAAAAATTGCGCAGCTGCAAATCAGGGAACTGCTGCAACGGGACGGCTTTGTCCGAAGGACAACAATTGTAAATGTATCGGCGGAAGCATTGGACTGGGTGGCCCGCCGGGGCTTCGATTCCCGCATGGGAGGCCGTGCGCTCAAGCGGCAAATCGAAAAGGACTTGACGCTGCTTTCTGCGGAGCAATTGATAAAAACCACGTCGGAGACTCCCGTCATCCTCGATATTTTATTGGAAAACGAACGGTTGACGCCGCATATCACGCCTATACAGTTTGTGAAGCCGCTGGATGGAGGTTGGCTGCCCGAAATACCTGAGGAGAACAATGCCGTGCGGTTTTTCGGGAAATTGCAGCACCGGGTGGAGCTGGTTGAAAAGGAAATTTCCAACTACGAGCGGCGGCAGGAGCGCCAAGGCCGCCTCTATAACGTGGCCGGGCAAGATGCCGATTGGAAGCACTACGACTTCAAGAATAAAGTTGCAGCCATGAAAGAAAGCCTGCAATACAAGGCGTTGCAATTGCGGGAACGCACCAAATCCATGCGGCCTGCTATTCCCTTCCGCCTAAAACGGGTTTACCTGAATGAAATGGAGGACATGGGCAAGGCCCGCAAGGAGGCGCTGCGTGACAAGCATTTTCAGGAGGAAGCCATGAAAACGTTGCGGGAGGAGTACCGCCACCTTAGCCCACAATTCGACAGTTTCCAGACGGACTACCTCGTGAGCTATTTCGACCTGACGTTTTTGGAGTGCATGTTGGAGGGCTTTTTGGCACAAAAAACGGAGCGGGTCCGGCTGGTGTTTGAGTCCTGCGTGACCCATGCGGGTGCGCCAGAAATCGAATTCCTCGTCAACCAATACAGCTTGCTACTCACGTCCATGGACATATCCCACACCATCCAACCCGACCTGCGGGGCATTGAGGCAGAAGAGCATAGCCTCGGTAAAATGCTGCACGGCGAAGCGGGCCTG
The DNA here is from genome assembly GCA_031426435.1 of Saprospiraceae bacterium. Taxonomy (GTDB): domain Bacteria; phylum Bacteroidota; class Bacteroidia; order Chitinophagales; family Saprospiraceae; genus UBA6168. The sequence goes on from JANPLH010000256.1 coordinate 5,910, forward strand.
CACTTGTTTTATGCGCAGGGTGGCAATCCAGTGCCCATCCGAATTTCGCTGAAAATGGACGGGGTGGCACTGCCCGCCGAGTCAATGGTCATCCGTATTTATGATGGAAAAGACACCCAAGCGGACTTGCGAACGGGTTATACCAATACGTTCAGCATGACGCCAGATGAGTTGAAATTGTTGCTGTTTGGAGGGATGGTTTGAGGGAGGAGGTTTGAAGGGATGAGGGATGAGGGATGACAAAAGCGGCTTTGAAAAGCTTCGTTTGCACTTACCAGCTTTAAAGTTTTGGGCAAACTGGGGTAGCTGCATTTCCCACTCCTTTCCCTATCTTTGCCGCCATGACTGAAAAGATTCTCATCCTTGATTTTGGTTCTCAATATACACAACTCATCGCTCGGCGGGTGCGGGAGTTGAACACCTACTGCGAAATCGTTCCCTACAACAAAATGCCAGCGCTCGATGACTCTGTAAAGGGCATCATCCTTAGCGGTAGCCCGTTTTCGGTACGGCAAGCCGATGCCCTGCGCCTCGACCTCGATACGGTGATTGGAAAAAGACCCGTTTTGGGCGTCTGTTATGGGGCACAGTTGATTGCTGACCAACTCGGAGGCCAGGTTGACCGCTCCGAGAAACGAGAATATGGCAAGGCAGCATTGACCAAAATACATTCAAACGGCACCTTGCTGCACGGCGTGCCTGCCGATTCGCAGGTTTGGATGTCGCACGGCGATACGATTGTGAAGCTGCCACCTCAATTTGAACTGATGGCCAGCACGGAAAGCGTGGAAGTGGCAGCCTTTCAATCCAAGGAGGGCGCATTTGAGCAGCCGGTCTTTTGCATCCAATTCCACCCAGAGGTGACGCACAGCTTGGACGGCATGACCATCCTGCGCAATTTCGTTTACGAGATAGCTGGCTGCCATGGCGATTGGACACCCGCCCATTTTATCGAAGAAAAAATTGCGGAGCTGCGCAAAACCATCGGCAGCGAGCGAGTACTGATGGGCCTCAGTGGCGGCGTGGACAGCACCGTGGCTGCCGAACTGCTGCATAAGGCCATTGGGGACCGCCTCATTTGCTTTTTTGTGGACAATGGTTTGCTCCGCAAAAACGAGTACCAGGAAGTGCTGGACAGCTATCAGACGATGGGCCTGAACGTAGTCGGCATTGATGCCAAGCAGCGTTTTTATGATGAGCTTGCTGGCGCAACAGAGCCGGAGAAAAAACGCAAAATCATCGGTCGGGTTTTCATAGAGGTGTTTCAGGATGAAGCAAAGAACCTCTCCGATATCGAATGGCTCGGCCAAGGCACGATTTACCCCGATGTAATAGAGTCAATCTCGGTGCATGGGCCGAGCGTCACCATCAAGTCGCACCACAACGTGGGCGGCCTCCCCGACCTTTTGAAACTGAAAATCGTGGAGCCGCTTCGCTCACTTTTCAAGGATGAAGTGCGGCGGGTAGGCAAGGAGCTTGGTATCCCAAAGGACATCCTCAACCGCCACCCGTTCCCCGGCCCCGGTCTCGGCGTGCGCATCCTTGGTGACATAACGCCGCAGAAAGTGGCACTTTTACAGGAAGCAGATGCAGTTTTTACCAAAAACTTGAAGAAATTCGGGCTTTATGACGAAGTTTGGCAGGCGGGAGCAGTGCTTCTGCCCATCCAATCGGTCGGTGTCATGGGTGATGAACGAACTTACGAGCAGCCCGTTGTACTTCGAGCAGTGAATTCAACAGACGGCATGACGGCAGAATGGAGCCGCTTGCCGCATGAGTTTTTGGCGGTGGTTTCCAATGAAATCGTAAATACCGTGAAAGGAATCAACCGGGTGGTATACGACATCAGCACGAAGCCACCAGCGACGATTGAATGGGAATAAAGGATTGGAAATTTGGAAATTGAGAAATTGGAAATTGAGCGCATTTAAAACTGATTATGAAAGGATTGTTACTTGAAAAATACTTGACCAATTTTGCAGGAACTGAACGAATTTGGTTCCCCTTTAGGGGTCAGGGACAAAACAACAACATGAGAAAAAGGACGCTATTTTTAGGAATGATAAAGACACTGGCAGTGGCTTGGCTGCTGGTCTTTGTGCTCCCTTCTTGCAAATTGCTCAAACCTGCCTCCGACCCCGACCAGGTCAAGGTCTATAAGGATGAAGAGTTTGGCGAGATACAAGGCGGCAAGGTCTATGACCCAACGACTGGCACATGGCGCACCGTAAACACGGTGGATGAAAAGGTGGACACTGTACGTTGGATCGACCTTTCGGAGGAGAAATACCCACCCATTAAGACGGACAGCCCCATGAACGAGGGTAATGCAACTGGCGGAACGAAACCTCCCACGGGCAGCAATACAGGCGGCACAACGAGTGGTACAGGCAAGGAAACTGTGTCCATTTTGCTGCCCTTCATGGCCAATACTTCCTCGTCGGGTGTGCCTGAAAACTCGCAATGGGCTGTCAGTTTTTATGCTGGCGCAAGGTTGGCTTACGACGATTTGGAAGAAGACGGCGTGAAATTCACCGTAAACGTGATGGACACAGAGGCATCCTCAACCAAGATAAACTCGCTACTTAAAAGTGGTGACCTGCCCAAGTCTGACCTGATTATTGGGCCTTACAAGCGGGAGAATGTGCAAATCATGCAGGAGTTTGCGAAGAAAAACAGGGTGCCGCTCATCGTACCTTATACGGCACAAATGGGCGTGACGGAAGATAACCCCTACTATATCCAAGTGAACCCATCCTTGAAAACGCATTGCGAAGCGATGACTAAGCATATCCGTAAGTCGCACCAACCAGAAAACGTGGTGCTGGTGGCCTTGGACAAAGCAGAAGAAAAGGCAAGGTTCCAATATTTTCAGGATGCTAACACCTTGATTGAGAAGGGCAAAACAGGCAAGAGGTTCAAGGAACTGCTGGTACCGGAGGGCGCTGCCAATTTCCACACCATCAATGTGGGGCAGTTTTTAAACTCCAGTGCAACGACCGTTTTCGTTGTGCCCTCATGGTCCAACCAGACCTTTATTTATTCTTTGCTTCGGCAATTGATGGCCAAGCAGGGCCAGGGCGAAGACATCATCGTTTATGGCATGAACACCTGGCTTGACTTCGAGCAGATTGATTTTGAGTATTTTGAAAAGCTGCAACTGCATGTCAGCAGCGCCTCTTATGTGGACGACAACGACGAGCGGGTGAAGCAGTTCAAATCGAAATACTTCAGCAGTTATGGCACCGTACCCAATGACGAGGCTTTCCTTGGCTACGATGTCATGTACTATTTCGGCAAGCAATTAGCGAAGCACGGCAAAGATTTTTCAAGAAAATTGGACACCCAGCCTTCGGATATGCTGCATGGCCGGTTCGAGTTTAGCCGGGTGGTGACCGACCCAAGCAAGCACAAGGAAGACCTCGATTATTACGACCAATTGGAGAATACTTTCGTGCATATCCTGAAGTTTCAGCAGTTCCATTTGCAGCCAGCGGATTAGACTTTAGCCTTTAGACAATAGACTTTAGATAGCCCCAAGGTCAACGACAAATCGTAGCCGGAAGCACAACTTCCGGCTACTGTTTTTAATGCAAAAAAAGCGACTCGACAAATTCCATGCAGTGGTAAACCGACGACAGCCCGACTTGACGGTGGTGCTGGAGAATGTGACAGACTTGCACAATATCGGGGCGGTCATTCGTACGGCAGACTCAGTCGGCATTGGTGAGGTGTACATACTCAATACCGATGCGCATTTGCAGACGAAGTTTGTGAAAGTTGGCAAGCGAACCTCGATGGGTTCGGGCAAATGGGTAAATGTCATTTACTATACCGACGCCGAAGCCTGTTTTGAAGCATTGCGGAGCAAATACAGCAAAGTGCTGGGTGCCATGCTGGGCGAGGGGGTCAGCGACTTCCACCACCTCGATTTGACGGAGCCGATGGCCTTGTTCTTTGGCAATGAGCACCGGGGCATTTCATCGGTGGTGCAGCCGCTGCTGGATGGGAGGTTTATGATTCCTCAAATGGGCATGGCCGAGAGCCTGAACATCTCGGTTGCCTGTGCGGTGACGCTTTACGAGGCATTGCGGCAGCGCAACGAAAAAGGGTTTTATGACGAACCATATCGACTGAGTGAAGCGGAAAGGGCAGCCTTGTTCGACGTCTATTATGAAAGACACAAGGCACGGGACAGGCGGACGGTGAAGGTGTTCAAGAATGACTGAAAGGAGGTTTAGGAGGTTTAGTGGGTTTAGTGTAAACCCATTAAACCTCCTAAACCCAGCAAACGCTTACCTGCTGACCACAAAGCGGCCAGTTTCATTGATTGCATTTCCACTCAAACGATAGTGATACACACCCGAAGGCAGGCCGGTTACATCGTACCTTAAATCAACCTGGCCCTTGGCTTGAAGGTCTTTGGCGACCGTGCCGATGACCCTGCCAATCCCGTCCAGGATTTCCAGTTTTATATTTTCCACTGTTGAAAGGTTAACCGTAAAATGGGCAATCTGGCCAACGGGATTGGGCTGCACGATAACCTGCAATTCACCACCTATAACCACCTGTCTAACCGGACTATACTGTGCATCTCCATTCTCGTCAATTTGCCGAAGGCGGAAGTAATAATTGCCAGGAGAAAGGCCAGGCACTTCAAATCGGTATTGGTTTTCGACATTGGTGGTACCATGACCTTTCACAAAGCCAACTGATTGAAAATCAGTACTTTTTGAACGAATCTCCACTTCAAAACCTTGGTTGTTCGTCTCGCTCGCAGTGGCCCAATTTAAAACTGCTGTATTGCCTTCTGCCTTTGCTTGAAACCTTATCAACTCGACAGGTAAAAGGGGGAAGGCCCCTCCCACACAGGTAAATACGGAGACATCGTCAATATAGACCTCAGAAGGGTAATGTTCATTTGTGGTCAACTCAAACATAATGATGGCTGAGCTTCCGATATGGTCCGACAGGTCAATGACCTTCCTGACCCAATCGTTGAGTCCGGGGTCGTCGCAGTAATTGATGGAGGTAACTACGGCACCATCTACCAGCACATTGAAAACATCCCCGCCACAATCGCCCTCCACGATATGGTACCAGAATTCGAGGTTGGCAAAATGCGCCCCAGCCGGGATTGAAATGGTCTGCGACAATTGGGCAAAATCGTTGTCCAAGCCGCCTATCCATGCCGACCCGACAGCGTTATGGTACTCGCCAACATTGGCGATGATTGAATAAATAGCATTTTCCGTCCACGGCGCATTACTGGACATATCGCCCGCCGACACTTGTTCAACGCATGTAGCACCGCTTGGTGCAATGCGCAGGTCTGCATTGTTGATGTCAAAGAAAACGTTGTTGGAGCATTTGACCTTGATGCGGGCATTGCTCGTTGCTGTATTAGGAAGCGTTATCGTTTGACTGCCATCGTTGGGCGTGCCAACTATCAGGTCTGTAAACGTCAAACCACCGTCCAATGAAAGCTGGATGTCCACATTTGCGCAGCTAATAGGGGCATTATTGGTACCGGCTACATTCCAGGTTAAAGGTATTGAACCGTTCACTTCGGCACTTGCATTAGAAGATGTGATGGCAAAAGCCCCACCCGTGTTTACAACGTGCAAGGTCAGGTTGTCCATGCCGAATCCGCCGCTGGCCGTCTTGTTGTCACGTGCCGTTACCCGAAACTTTAAATCCCGGGCAACGCTTGGCAATTTTTCACCAACGCTTGAACTGTTGTCCATAACATCATTCAGCGAAGGGAACATGCGTTTGGTGCTGGGAGTCGGCAAAAAAGACCGAAACAAGGGCGCAGTTGCTGATGAAGAACTTGGTGGGCCTTGTGGTCCCTTGTCTATTTCCTCCCAGGCAAAGGTTAGTTCATCACCATTGGGGTCGGCTCCTGTTGCTTCAAGTTCAAATGGCGTTAAGATTGGAATGTACTTTCCGTCCATGCCGTTGGGGTTGGCATCGGCGGTCGGCGGATTGTTCAAGGTCAATTCTGTAAATCCACAAGAATTACCGGTGCTATCTACTGTAAAATGACGAATTTCCAAAAGGCTTGAACCATGAAAATAGGCGTGGCTATGCCGTTGCAGATTCTGAGATTCGCAAAGCCCGGCATACGACATAATGGTAGAGCCACTCCCTGGCTCAAACGCTGTAATCGCATGGTAATTCACAGCGGTACAGGTTCCTATAGACCCATTGTAAGTATGGTGCGCACCAAGTTGATGTCCTATTTCATGCGCCAGGAAATCCACATCAAAGCCGTCGTTGATGGGGATTTGGGTGGCGGTGATTCCTTTGGCCTTGTGTAGCCCATTGCAAGCAGCAGCCAATGCCGCTACGCCTCCATCGCCAATGCCCACAACGTGGCCAATATCATAATATGAGCTGCCTATGACCGCATCAATCGTCGCTTGGTTTTCCGTCAGCAAAATAATGTCGCCGTAGGGGTCGGTGACAGGGTCTTCATAAATTATAAGGTCGTTGTTGCCAACCAACAAAAAGCTGATAGCAAGTTCTGTTTCATAAATACCCCTTACCCTGTTCATGCTGGTAATGATGGCATCCAAAGCATCTGCCACGGCACCACCATGAAACTGAGTGTACTCCCCGGTAGCAGCAATGGCAATATCATAGGTTCTCAGCGTTATCGCCGTGCGGTTGCCTGCAGCCGAAGCCTCCATATTGGCCGAAGGCTCATAGCCAATGGGCGTATCGTCCTGTACCCCACAAGTGAAGGAATTCGACCGTGGGTTTTCATAGTCCTCTCGGTCGTAGCTGACATAAATGGCGTTGTCGTTCTTGTAGTATGGGTCAATATAAGTGACTTCCCCCGGTGACATGATCATCGCATGAAAACCCTTGGACGTCCAATCGAGATAGACGGCAGCAGCGGGATTATCACGGCCCCTCCCGCTAAAAGTTCGGATATTTCGGTACCTACTGGCGAGGTCTGGGTGCATAAGGGGTGCCTCCCAAATATCAAACTCTTGGGTACTGCCATCCGGCATTGGCAATGGGATGATGGTGGGAGGTTCAGATGTATCGCTTCCACGCAATGGCACCCTTGCCAACAGGGATTCCAAAGCGGTTGGGTCCAATTCCAAAGTTTCATACTTGGTAGGCACGACCCAACGTTCCTGCGTACGGGCAGAAAGGGATTTTTCGTCCAACTTTTTCCAAAGTGAATGCTGCGCAAACAGCGGTGAGGTGATGGCAATAGCCATCGCTACAAGGTGGTGAGTGAATCGCATTGTGTTTAAGTACTATAGGGTGAACAAACGACTGCCTACCTTTTCGAACAAATAGGCAGCAACAAAACATTAAAATAAACGACCAGGGAAATAAGCAAGGGGGGAAAAGAAATCTGTGAATGATGTTTTTATGCTGTTCAAGAACCATGCAAAAAATTGCAAAACAATTTAAACACTTGATAATCATTGGTTTGCTGACCTTGTTCACGCAAACAGGTGGCGTCATTTACCTACTTTGTCTGCCTTTGTTTTATGGGATAAACACGCTGAAAAATACAGGCTGGAGCCGCTTTTTCCTTAAAACAGCCTCGTTTTCAGCGCTTTATCTTTTGATAAATATTTTTCTGGTGCCGCCGCTGGCGAAATGGGAGTCGGGGCGGGTGCCACTTCCCGTTTTTGGAAACGTTGACTTAAAGCCGCACCAAATGCTCTACTTCGCTGCCCTGAACCACCACTATGTTCAGCCAGCGGTGAAGGCCTCCTGTGAAAGGGTTGCGAAGCAATTGGCGAAGCAATACCCCGGCACGAAGCTTTATTACCTCGACGCCAATTTTCCCTTTTTCGATGGATACCCGCTCCAACCGCACTATACCCACCGCAACGGCATCACGGTGGATGTGGCATTGCATTGGGAATTGGCCGAAACGGGCAAACCTCTGGATGGAGCACCCTTCCCATTGGCCTATGGTTTCAGTGAAACTCCAATACCTGGCGAAGTTGACATGGAGGAAAAATGCAACAATCCTTTCAGGAGCATTGAAATGCGGCTTACAAACCATTTGGTTAGGGAAGAAAACTACCGACTTGACGAGGAAATAACGGCTGAAATGATTCGTCTTTTTTTAAGTGAAAAATCTGTAACCAAAATTTTGTTAGAGCCGCATCTGAAAACAAGGCTCGGACTTGGCAAAGCAGACAAGATTCGGTTTCAAGGTTGCAAGGCAGCAAGGCACGACGACCATATTCATGTCATTTGGCAACCTTAAAACCGAAACTCATACCGCCCCGACCCTACCTCGGCCAATGCTACATAGCCCCCTTCCCGTTTACCGATTTTGAAGCTGCCTGCGGCAATGGGCTGCCCATTCTCAGTAATACCCTCCGTTTTATCCGTTGGTAAATAAATGGTGGCCGTTGTATTGGCTGGCACTTCGACGATGAGGGTCGTCTGGCCGCCTTCCACTTTCCAATGCGAAACCAAATTGCCATAAGGCGTCAGATACTCAGCCTTGGCTTCGGTAAGCCATTTTTGGATATGCGGTTTTACGGTAATTCGCTTATAGCCGGGAGCGCCCGTCTCGGTATCAATACCCGCCACGGCCCGGTACATCCAGTCGCCAATGGCTCCGTAGGCGTAGTGGTTGAAGGAGTTCATGCTGGCCTCCTCGAAAGTGCTATCAGGCTTGATACCGTCCCAGCGCTCCCAAATCGTGGTAGCGCCCATGGTCACAGGGTATAGCCACGAAGGGTATTTTTCCCTAAGGAAAAGCTCATAAGCCACGTCGGCAAAGCCAAAACGGGTCAGCACATGGCAGATATAGGGGGTGCCGAGGAAGCCCGTCGTATGGTGGGTACCGTAGCTCTTGACATTGTCCACCAAGCGCTTGGCAGCTTGTTGTCGAAGGCCCTGCGGCAGCATGTCGAAGTTCAGCGCCAGCACATAGGCGGTCTGCGTGGCCGACATCAGTCCGCCGTTTGGGGTCACGTATTCCCGGTTGAAAGCCGATTTGATTTTGTCGAGCTGTCTGCTGTAATTCAGCACATCGTCCCGTTTGCCAAGCACGTTGGCAGCATTGACGAGCAATTGAGTGCTGTGCGCCCAAAAGCACTGCTGCATGATCGGTTTGTAAGTGACGGCAGAGTTGCCGCCGTTGTCGTTGTTTTCAGAATAGAACAACCAGTCGCCGAAGTGGAAGCCCGTGTTCCAGAGGTCGTCTTTGCTTTGTGCCGTCATGTAGTCCACCCAAGCCTTCATGCTGGGGTATTGTGTTTCGAGGACTCGTCGGTCACCGTAGGCAAGATAGACATCCCACGGAATGATGGTGGCCGCATCGGCCCAGCCAGTGGAGCCGCAGGACTGTTCGCCAAGCACATTGGGCACCACAAAAGGCACACTGCCATCCGCCCGTTGGTCGAGTGCAACGTCTTTTAGCCATTTGGCATAAAAGCCATGAACATCGTGGTTAAATGTGGCGGTACGTGCAAAGGCTTGGGCATCGCCCGTCCAGCCGAGGCGCTCGTCACGCTGCGGGCAGTCGGTCGGCACGTCGAGGAAGTTGCCCCGCTGCCCCCATTGTATATTGCTTTGCAATTGGTTGACAAGCGGATTGGAGCATGTGAAATTGCCCGTTTTTGGCATGTCGGAATAAAGCGCCACCGCCGTGAAATTGGCTTCCGTGAAATCGCCGGGGAAGTCCACGACCCTTACAAACCTAAATCCTTGGAAAGTAAAATGAGGCTCGAAGAATTCCGGCTGCCCCGTTCCCGCCAGGGTATAACTGCATTCTTGCTTTGCGGAGCGCAGGTTTTCGATGTAAAAATTGCCATCCTTGTCCAATACCTCGGCATGGAGCAGCGTCACTTTGCTGCCCGCTGCGCCCGTCGCCCGCACCTCTACCCAACCCACGAGGTTTTGCCCAAAATCTATCACCCGCTCACCTTTCGGCGTGGTGAAAATGCGCTTGGGGGTAAACCGCTCCTGCTTTCGGATGGGTTCATTGTAGGTCGCCACGATTTGCGCAGCACCTGCATCTTTTATCGAAACGGACTTCCAAGCCTTTGCATCATATCCCACATTGCTCCAACCTACCTTGTTTAAACGGGCGTCAATCGTCTCGCCATGATAAATTTCCGAATCAACTATGCTTCCCGTGGAGCATTGCCAAGTGCCGTCCGAAACGACCAATTCGTGGCTGCCGTCATTGTATTCGATGTCCAATTGGAAAAGCAGGGCGATGTCCTTTCCATAAGATTCCCGCTTGCCGCCCCAAGCCAAATAGCTGCGGAACCAGCCGCTGCCAAGCGTGACGCCTATGGCATTGTCTCCGGGCAGCAAGAGGTTCGTCACATCAAAGGCTTGGTATTGGATGCGGTGATGGTAAGCCGTCCAGCCGGGCGTGAGGTAGGCATCCCCTACCCGCTGGCCATTGATTTGGGCCTCATATAGGCCCCGTGCGGTGATGTAGGCCGTAGCCATTTTCACCCGCCGCTTGGCCGAAAACTCTTTGCGCAGCAAGGGGCTTGGCCAATTCAGGGAATCTTCTTTATAGCTCAGTCCAATCCATAGTGCCTTCCAATTGGCGGCATCTATGAGGCCGGTTTGCCAAAATGCTGCCTCGCTCCAGCGGGAAACCTGTCCCGAATTGTCCCATACCCTTACCTGCCAATGGTAGCGGGTTCCGGGTTTGAGGGCGGGGCCACCATAGGAAACCAGCACTGAGGCATCGGACCTGGTGCGCCCGCTGGACCAAAGGATTTGCTTGCCTTTTAAGATTGCTTCCCCATCGGTACTGACACGGATTTCGTAAAAGGCCTGGGTGACGTTGCGCCTGCCGCCAGCGTCAATGACCCAACTGAAACGGGGCAGTTTTTCGTCCATCCCGATTGGGTTCCGCCTGTTCTCGACAGTCGGGTTTTTGATGGAAAGTTGGCCGAAGGAGATGGCCGCTACGCAAAGCAGCAGGAAAGTTGAGAAGGTTTGTTTTTTCATTTTGTTGATAAAAAGTTGGTGGCTCCACAGGTAATGGTTCTTGAAGGTTTCTGAGGTTTCAGGTTTCACGGGATTTCCTGCTAATTTGAAAATGCCTATTCATTTCCAAGTTACCAGAAAGCTCCCTGAAACTTGAAACCAGAAACTTGAAACCCAAAACCTCAGAACCCATTTGAGTCATTACTCATCAAAAATCTGATATTCAAAAAACAAATCGGTAAACTTGGAGCGGGCCATGAATTCATCCCATTCGTTTTGTGGCACATCGTCGGGCTTTACCAATGAATCCATGTCAGTTTGAAAAACCCTGCCTTGTGCCTTCTCGTTTAGCGCAAGTTTGATGGAAGGAAGCGGGTGCCGCCAAGGTGGGTCATTCTTGGTGATGGCCCATTCGTTGACCGCAGTAATCATCGCTGTGAATTCCTGGGCATTTTCGCCAGTGGCCATCCAGGACAGGTTCGGGTAGTCGTCCTCCAACTTCCCGGCGAGGGTCGCATTGTGGCTGCCGTGATGCCCAACTTTGTAAAGCACGGTTCGGGCCAGCAGGTCACGAGCGGTGACGGAGGCGCTACCGTCTTTCCACCTATTATCGTCCCAGGAAACCCAGTTGCCCCGTTGGGCATCGCCCACGAACAAAAGTGTTTTTTTGGATTTCGGCAGTTCAAATGCCAATACGAGGCTGGTGTTGTTGGTACCCGTATTGAGGCTGAGGGCCAGGTTTTCTGCGGCATACAACCAGTCGTCGTCAATCCTGCGCCAATCTGCGTTTTTGTCCACTTCGGTTTTATCCTTAGAATCTTCCTTACCGCTGCTTCGCTTCAGCGGCCCATAAAACTCCCGCCTGAAACGGATGAAATGGTTGACGTCTGCATCGTCATTGGCCTCCTTTGCGGATACGGGCACATGGAACTGCTGGCCGAATGGAGAGACGGGCAATTGGTCGTCGTCATTGAAGGCGCCATTGAAGGATAGCCGATGAAACGAAGCCGCAAACTCTGGGAAACCTTCGGTGCCTTCCGGGTCTTCAGAACGCAACAACTGCTCTTTGTATGGCGGCCCCAACACGAATGCACGTATGTCTTTTGTGCCAACGATTGGTATGGGCTTTTTGCCCGGCTTGAAATATTTGACGCCATTATTGGCCGTTGCCTTGTCCTTTACCAGCTTCATGGCCTGTTTGTTGACGGAATTGGTCATATCCCCATCAGCCGCCAAGAAGGAGGTATCGCCCAGTTTTTCGCTTTCCCCGCCAAATTCAAGGTTAAGCAAACTCTCAATCCTCGTGACCGAGGGGTCGTCCTTCCCTACCGCCAATTTGAGTTTTCGGTGCGCTGCGGTCAGCTTCACCAAAATGTCTTTATGCTTTTTGCGGAGCGCAACAGCGAGCTTGTCGGTGGGGTGTTCTGTCCATCCAAACCAAGCTTCCTTGATGTCAAAATCACCAAAATAGGGGTTGTTCTTTTTCCAAATGCCATTCAAATGGTCTTGGTGCTCGTGGGTGATGATGAAAAGGTCAATCTGGTTGCCAGTTGCCTCACTGATGTCCTTCACGATGTCGCCAATCTTGTTGTCGTGCACAAAACGCTGTGAACCAGGCTTGTAGCCACAGTCTATCAGCACATAGAACGACTCTGCTGGATTGTCAACCTTCGGCAATGCCAGCAAAAAACAATCGCCATGACCTTGTCGGTACATCCTGACCGTTACGCCATTTTCCGGGTGGGTTAGTTTTGCCATTTTTCAATAAATTGGTGACTGGTGGTTGGAAATTGGGAAATTGGAAATTAAGGAAATTGGAAATTGAGCTTCTCGCTACACCCCCTATTTCTAATTTCCAAATTCTAATCACTAAGCTGTTCGTGCAAGATTGCAAAAGGTTCTCGGTGGCTTCTCAGGCGATAATGCCCAAAACTTTCGGCCATACCAGCATCGAAAGCGTTGCCACTTTGCTCGTGCTCCTTTACCAAAAAGCTCCTCACCAGTTCCAGCTCAAAATCATCTTCAATGCTGCCGGGCGTCCTGATTATCCACCTGATTTTCTGGGTGGCTTGGTCAATAATCAGCGTGCAGCCTGCCCGATAGGTGAAATCACCCACTTCGTTTTTTTCAATTGGAAGGGTTCCATTGTCTTTGCCACGCTGTTCGTCTAAATCGAAATAGCCCCGCCGCCGCTGTGTTATTTCAACTACGAGGTCGGTGCTTGTACCGCCCAAAAGGTTTTGTCGAAGGGTGGGCCTGGCAGAATGGATTTCCAGACTTGGGCTGCCGTCCGCAGCTTTGGAATAAATGGTGGCCTTTTTTTCCATAGGCTCCAATACCAAGCCTAGCAGTTTTGCATACTCGCCCCGATGGCCGTTCTTTTTATCTTCCAACCATTCCCTAAGTTCGATCTTGAGGGCGTTCAACAATTTCCAGGCTTCGTACCGGTCACTTTCCAAGTTCCATTTGAAATTGCTGATGAAATTGGTTTTCAAGTTCTTCTCCAGCGTTCGTGTTCCGTACCGGATTTCTCCTGCTTCCTGCATGTTTTTCAGCATTTCCTCGCCACTTGGCCAAATCAAGGACTCCTGGCCCAAGCCTGATACTTTGCGGGGATAAATGCCCCATTCTTTAAAGCTTTGGATAAACACGACCCGGTAATTGTTCTTGTCGTGCGGCGCAAAATCGGTGTCAGCGGTGATGACGCCCCGCAGGAAGTCGCCGAAAGTGATATTGACCGGAGGGCAATAATCAATGGC
>JANPLH010000257.1:0-10284 GCA_031426435.1 Saprospiraceae bacterium
GTTTCATCATAAAACGAAACATTTGTTTTAGTCCTTGATGTATTCCATTGCCATGGCAACTACCTGTTTTTCGAGCAGTTTTCGCACGAAATCCTCCGTGATCGTCGGGATATGCAGTGGCGAAATGATGAACTGCTTTGGGCGGAAGAGGGCGATTTCCTCTAGCGTTGGGGGTGCCACCATGAGCAGCACATGGGATTGGAAGAGTTTTTCACGACTGAAGCAGATTTCTGCACCTGCCTCCGAGTAGCGGTGGTCAGAGTAGTTGGCCTTTTCGCCTGCGCCCGTTTCCACCAGCACCGAGAAGCCAAAGCCCGTCAGCGTCGCCACGGCGGTCGGCACCAGGGCCACCCTGCTCTCTTGCAACACCTCGGCCTTCGGTATGCCGATGGTCAGGGCACCTGCGCTTGGCTTCACGGCCAGCATTTCAGCCTGTGGCTGGAGTTTCCCTTCGGTTAGGGACCTGGGTATGGATATTTTCTTTGTCGTTTCAGCCATGATAATAATTGTAGTTGGGAAATTTATTTCCCAATACGAGCCAGTTTATTTTGCAAGGAATGGAATTCCCTACTGCTTTTCTATTGAAAATCGCCGACTACCGTCAGAAAGCACTTCGATATTTACAAAGACCGTGTCTTCTGGCAGCAATGCTTCAATGACCTCCGGCCACTCGATGAAGCAGTAATGACCGTCGTCCAAATAGTCTTCGATGCCAATGCCAAGCGCTTCGTCCAAGTCCTTCAAACGGTACAGGTCGAGGTGGTGGATGGGCTGCTCCCGACCGTTTTCATCCATAAAACGGTATTCGTTCACGAGGGCGAAGGTGGGACTTGACACGGTTTCGGTTACTTGTTGCCTCCGGCAAAATGCCTTTACGAAGGCCGTCTTTCCAGCGCCAAGTTCGCCCATGAGAGCGAATTTTTTCTTGCCTCCGGCAAAACGGAGCAGGGCATCGGCCACGCTGCCGAGGTCAGTCTCCGAACTTGCTACGTACACTTCGCTCATTTTTTCGTTCATTTAAATAAGCCAGCACCATCACCGACAGTGCTGCCAGGAACACGACCCAGGCCCACGGGGTGCATTGTATCTTGAAAGCTGCGCAATGGAACGCTGCTCCCAACAAGCCGCCCAGAATGGGGCCAACGATGGGTATCCAGGCATAGCTCCAATCGGAACTGCCCTTGCCGCTGATGGGCAGCAAGAAGTGTGCAAGCCTCGGACCGAAGTCCCTGGCCGGGTTGATGGCATAGCCCGTGGTGCCACCCAGCGACATGCCGATGGACACGACCAATGCGCCCACCACCATGGGATTCAGCCCTTCGGCAAATTTGTTGGCGCCGATGAAAAGTATGCCCGATACCAGCACGAAGGTGCCCAGCATTTCGCTCAGAAGGTTGGACCAAGTGCTGCGGATGGCTGGCCCCGTGCAGAAGGCGGCAAGCTTTGCGGCTTGGTCATCGGTTCGGGACCAGTGCGGGAGGTAGTGGAGCCAGACCAATGCAGCACCGGCCATTGCACCAAGTACCTGTGCCAGCAAGTACCCCGGCACTTTTTCCCATGGGAAACTGCCCTCCGCTGCCAAGCCGATGGTCACGGCCGGGTTGAGGTGTGCACCGCTGATTTGCCCCACGGCATAAATGCCCATGATTACCGCCAAGCCCCAAGCAATGCAAATGACTATCCATCCTGCATTTTCAGATTTGGTGCCTTTCAATACTACGCCGGCTACCACGCCGTTGCCCAAAAGTATCAGGAGCATGGTCCCGATAAGCTCGCCCCAGAAGTCTGTCATGTTGTTCGTTTTGTTTCGTGAAGAGGTATTAACATCCAATGTCAAATAAACCACATTTCGCTGAATTACAACCAATGACGGGCATTTTTTTAATAAAAAAAAACGGGAAGATGGCCGTGCCGTCTTCCCGTCTGGTTGAATTCGGGTGTTTGCTGGTTATTTCCTGCGATTGCCGTTGCCGCCACCGCCACCCCGGCGCTGTTGGCTACTGCCACCTCCACCCCCGTTTCCACGGCGGGTGTCCTTGCCTCCGCCGCCCCGGCCACCCCTGGTGCCCCGGCCACCCCGGTCTCGGTCTCTTTCCCGGTCTCGGATGTCGTTGGGCCGACGGATGTTGCCACGGCTGAGGTTGTCGAGCGAGGCATCGTCGGTCACCTTGAGTTTGCCGCCGGATAGGTGCTCCAGGTCTTCGATGATGATGTCGTCGGAGACGTAATGCTCCCGGTTCCAGGTCTTGTAGGCCAGTTTCATGTACGAGCCTATGACTTGCACGAACCCCTCTTTTTTTGGGCCGTCCTCCATTTGAAGTGCACGGGCCACCAGCTTTTGCACGTTGTGGCCGTAGTGCCTGAACTTCGTCTCACGAATGGGGTAGGGCACTTTTTCAGGCCGCTTGCGGCTGTCTTCGGGCCTTGGTATTTCGCCATTGGGTGGCATCACGTCGAGGTTGTACTCGGCAATGCGGAAGACGTGCTTCCAGGTTTTGTCCCGGTGGTCTTCCATGTTGCGGTTCTGTGGGTGCATTTGCATCATCAGCACCACTATCTGCTCGATGTACTGCTGGCGCATGGCCCGGTCGGGAACTTCCCTTGCGTAGCGTATCATGGCCTGTATGTTCCGGCCATATTCCGGGATGATGAGTTCTTCCTTTTTTGAATTGTACTCCATTATTTTAACTATGAACTATGAATTGTGAACGGGATTTACTAAATTGGTGAATTGCAAAGTTCACAGTTCACCGTTTACCATTATTCCACGGTAACTGACTTTGCCAAATTGCGGGGCTGGTCAACGTTGCAGCCACGCATTACGGCGATATAATATGACAGCAGCTGGAGCGGTATGACCGACAATAGCGGTGTGAACGGCTCCTCTGTGTCTGGTATTTCAATGGTGTAATCAGCGATGCGGCTGATTTCATGGTCGCCTTCAGTGACGATGGCCAGCACGATGCCCTTGCGGGCCTTCACTTCTTGGATATTGGAAATGATTTTGTCGTTCAGGCTCTTGTTGGTGGCAATGACGATGACGGGCATGTTCTCGTCAATCAAAGCGATGGGGCCGTGCTTCATCTCTGCTGCCGGATATCCCTCTGCGTGGATGTACGAGATTTCCTTCAGTTTTAGTGCTCCTTCGAGCGCAATGGGGAAGTTGTAGCCCCGGCCAAGGTACATCGCATTCGGCGAATCCTTTATTTCCGACGCAATGTATTTGATTTTGTCGTTGATGTCGAGCATTTTCTTCACCTTTTCGGGGATGCCCTCCAGTTCAACCAACAGTTTTTTGAAATATTCGTCAGAAATGGTACCCCGCTCCCGCCCGATTTGCAGTGCCATCAGGGTCAGCAGCGTGACCTGTGCGGTGAACGCCTTGGTGGAAGCCACCCCAATCTCTGGGCCGCAGTGGATGTACGAGCCAGCATCCGTCAACCTTGCGATGCTGGACCCCACCACGTTCACGATGCCATAAAGGAAAGCGCCGTTTTTCTTTGCCAATTCCAGTGCAGCGTAGGTGTCGGCGGTTTCGCCGGACTGTGAAATGGCAATGATAACGTCCTTGTCGGTGATGACGGGGTTGCGGTAGCGGAACTCCGAAGCGTACTCCACCTCCACGGGTATGCGAGCGAGGTCTTCGAAAAGGTATTCGGCGATGAGGCCAGCGTGCCAGGAAGTGCCGCAGCCGAGGATGATGAAACGGTTGGCGTTTTTCACCTTGTCCACGTGGTCGTCCATGCCACCGAGTCGCACCCAGCCTTCTTCGGCATTGATGCGGCCCCGCATGGCGTCCATGATGGTGGTCGGTTGCTCATAGATTTCCTTGAGCATGAAATAATCGTAGCCTCCTTTTTCCATGCGCTCGATTTCCATGTTCAGTTCGTCCACGAAGGGCGTGTGCACCTCGTTGTCAA
The DNA here is from genome assembly GCA_031426435.1 of Saprospiraceae bacterium. Lineage (GTDB taxonomy): Bacteria > Bacteroidota > Bacteroidia > Chitinophagales > Saprospiraceae > UBA6168. Next base: position 3,921 of record JANPLH010000257.1, read on the forward strand.
TGGTGCGTATCTCGTACTCGCCGTTGCGGTGCAAGGTGGCGATATGCTCATCATCAAGGTAGATGACCTTTTTGGTATATTCAACAATGGGCGTTCCATCGGAAGCGAGGAAAAATTCGTCTTCGCCGATGCCCACTACTAAGGGGCTGCCCTTGCGGGCGGCCACAAGTTTGTCGGGGTCTTGGTTATCGAGCACCACAATGGCGTATGCGCCAACAACCTTGGAAAGTGCTACCCGGACAGCTTCTTCAATGGGGAGGTTGTCCTGTTTTTGCACTTCTTCAATCAAGTGTACCAAAACCTCCGTATCGGTCTGCGATTTGAAAGTATGGCCTTTTTTCTCCAAAGCATGTTTGATCGGATAATAGTTTTCAATGATGCCGTTGTGGACGAGCGTCAATCGGCCATTGCCTGAGGTGTGGGGGTGGGCATTGATATCGTCTGGCTTGCCGTGCGTTGCCCAGCGGGTGTGGCCAATGCCGGAAGTGCCGGAAAGGTTGTGGTCTTTTGCAAAATCCACAAGGTCCTGCACCTTGCCTTTTTTCTTGTAAATATTGAGGCTACCGTTCATCAAGGCTATGCCAGCGCTATCATAGCCACGGTATTCGAGCCGTTGCAGGCCCTTGATGAGGATAGGGTAGGCTTCTTTATTGCCGATATAAGCGATTATTCCGCACATGATAATATTATAGTGAGTGAAAAATGACCAAAATTGTTTGGGATGCTGTGGTTGCTTTCAACGGGAAAGCTGTGCCTGTTTCAATGTGCTGTTCTCCTAAATTGTTCAAATTGTTGGCAGAGCCAATCAAAACCCAAAGCTGAAATGAGTTTGGGCCACCTGAAAATGGCCCAAACCCGTTTTTAATACCTTGTATAGCTAATATTCAGTTTTGCAGGAAATTCATAGCTGGAAGGTCCGCCAAGTACCACCCTCGCTGCCCTTTCCGACCTGAAATACACCGTAAACCTTATTTTTTTAGTGGTGTTCCCGGCTATCATTTTTTGCAGATGGGCCGTTATCGCCATTTTGTAAAACTCATCGCCCGAAGTTGCCTTGCCCCCGAAATAAGCCCCGTAATCATCGGTGCTCAAGTTGCGAATGGGCAGAAAAATATCGTCTATGACAAATGAGCTGTCGTCGGTTACGATTTCAGAAGCGTATAATTGGGCAACTGGTGCGTTGGCTGCATTGTCTCCTGGCATTGTAACAATGGGGAACACCAATTCAGCTTTGTTGATGATGATGCCCTTCAAGTCTTCCGCATACGGGATTTCAAGTTCAATGTTCACCCCATTCAAACCTTGTATGAACAAAAAACTGTCGTTGTGCATTTCGCCGATTTGGCTGATATAAGGTGCTATCGTTGCACCGCCGTAATAATTGCGCTGATGCAATACGATGGGGTTTCCGACGAATGAATGGAAATCGTAACTTTTCTTTTTGGTGCCCTCTTCCCTATAATAAAACCTTAGGTTGCTCTGCGTGCTGCGCATGTTGAAATTGAGCAAGCCAGCATTTTGCGACCCCGGCTTGAGGCAAAGCCCTTTGAATAATGACAGGAAACTGGTGTCGTTGTTGATGATGGCAGAGTCCAATTCAAGGAAGTTGTGGAAAATGGCAGTGTCCAATTTGATTCGCAGGTGGGCTGGCTGCTTTACCGACCTGACGGTATCTGCGGTGGGTTCCAAGACCGTGATGCTGTCCTTGAAATTGGGGGTAAACGTATGTGCTGCCAACAGCATGGGCTTAACGGCGAAACTGTCGAAATTGATATAGGTCTCAGTAGCGACCATACTTTCGCTCATTTCATACACTTCCATGGTAAATGGTGCTGCCACGTTGCCGTAGGCAAGCGTGGAGTTGTATGGAATTATCAGCACGACGGAGTCAAGCACACTGGTAGAGTCAAAGACAACGGGACTGGTATTGGTAACGAACTGCGCATAAATGCTGGCCACGGTCCTGCCAAAAACAGGGTCTTGGAAATCGCCAAAAGCAAAGTTGGAGAAAAGCACCGAATTCGTGCCTGTCCTCCAAACGACCATTGAATCGTTCAGCACGGTGCGGGCCTTTAGCGTCACGGTATCAGTGAATTCTATGTCCAATTGGTCGCCAGAAAGCAGGTCTGAACCTATGACCGTTGGGTCATTGCAAGAGAAAAGTGCGGCAATGGAAAGTGACAGCACCAAAAGTGCCGATTTGGTAAGTTTTTTCATGCTTGGAAAGCAGGTGATTTTTTATCGAAAAACAATATCGAAAGGTAAGGTGTCAAAATTGGGGCAATAAGTTGTTTGGCCAACCGAATTGATAGGTTGTTGGATTGTTGGAATTGTTGGATTGCTGAACACGAACGCTCAACAATCAAACAATCCCAACAATCAAACAATGCTTTAAACCGCTTCTTCCTCCACCATCATTGAGTTGTAAAATTCCATGTAAGCGGGCAGCATTTCCTCCTCGGTGTGGAAGGCGAGGGCTGGCTTACCAGATTCTATGATAAGCTGCTCAACTTCCTCTGGCAGGTGCTCGCTGCCCCGGATGATGGCATCCGAATAGGCAATGGCCCCTTTGTGGAGGAAAACATCGTTACCGTTGAGGTAGGCGTCGAGGTCTTCCCGGCCAAGGTTGTTGATGCTGGCCTTCTCGATGAACGCATCGGAAAAGAAAGTGTCCATCGTGGTATCGTAAACCGAGTAGATGATTTTTGCGCTCTGGAAAAGCGGCTCGGTCTTGTAAGCCTCCCGGATGTACATCGGGATAAGGCTCGTCATCCAGCCGTGGCAATGGATGATATCGGGCGGCCAGCCGAACTTGCGCACGGTCTCAATCACGCCTTTGCAAAAGAAAATCATGCGGTCGGGGTTGTCCTCGTAGGGGTTGCCCTGCTCGTCCGCAAAACCTGACTTACGCTTGAAGAAATCGTCGTTGTCGAGGAAATAGACCTGTAGCCTTGCACCGGGCAGCGATGCCACCTTTATGATAAGCGGGTAATCGTCGTCGTCCACGATGATGTTCATACCTGAAAGCCGTACTACTTCGTGCAGCCTGTGCCGGCGCTCGTTGATCACACCGTAGCGGGGCATCAGCACCCTAATTTCCATGCCATTTGATTGGGCATATTCCGGTAGCTTTTTCACTATCTCAGATACCTCCGTGATGGCGGTATATGGATCCAACTCCTGCGTAACAAACAAAAGCTTTTTCTTTTCTACCATGTTGTTTTATGTTTTTTTGACAAAAAATTGCGCTCAATGAACTTGGCCGCAAAGATACTAAAAAAAATTGCGGATTAATGCACGATTCGGCCACATATTATTTTTATAAAGACCAAAGAAGCCTAATGACTGCTCCTTCATTTTGCTTTTCCCGTTCCTGAAAACTTCTACATTTGCCGCTGGCCTTGAAGCTAGCAACATGATAACTGGTAAGTGGGAACTACCGTAGCTGGTAAGCCAACCATCATCCACTTTTCAAAGTAAACCGTCCACTATCACATGTTTTTATTCAAAAAAGTAGCCGACCTGCGCCGCTTCCTCGATGCCCGCAAAAAGGAGGGCCAATACATCGGCTTTGTGCCTACGATGGGCGCACTCCATCATGGCCATGCCACACTCGTGCGGAAAGCGGCAGCAGATTCCGACGTCACGGTTTGCAGCATTTTCGTCAACCCGACCCAGTTCAACGAGGCGTCCGACCTTGCCAAATACCCCCGAACCCCGGAAAAGGACATTGCCCTGCTACTCGAAACTGGCTGCACCGTACTCTTCATGCCCGATGTGCAAGCGGTTTATCCCGATGGCCAGCAATCGCCGCTTTCCATTGATTTCGGCCTGCTCGACCAGCCGATGGAAGGGGCGCACCGGCCCGGCCATTTTGCCGGAGTGGCGCAGGTGGTGAAGCGCCTGCTCGACATTGTGCAGCCAGACAAGCTTTATTTGGGGCAAAAGGACTACCAGCAGTTCGCCATCGTGCAGCACATGATAAAGGTGCTTGGCCTGCCCGTGAAGCTGGTATTGTGCGACACCGTTCGGGAGGCCGACGGCCTTGCCATGAGCAGCCGCAACACGCGCCTAACCCCAGCGCAACGGACCATTGCGCCGCTGATTCACCAAACATTGGTACATGCAAAAAATGTTTTGCAAAACGATAGCCCCAAGGCCGTTGCTGTTGCCGCATTGAAAGCACTCTCCGTGCCCGGTATGGAACCCGAATATTTTGAAATCGTGGATGGCAGGACGCTCCAGCCCATTTCAACGATGGACGAGCATGAATCCGTGGTAGCCTGCACCGCCGTTCGTGTCGGCGAAGTGCGGCTGATTGACAATCTGTTGATGAAAACTGGGTGATTTTTTTGATAAATAAAGTTTGAAAAACAATTTGTTTTGAAAAACAATTTGTTTTATATTTGTGGCTCATTGTCTCAATCCGATGTCAGCCATGAAAAAATCACAGCCTAACAACGCAATCGTCCATTTTCTGAAAAACAACTGGTTCAAGTTATCCATCACTGCCTTGATGCTGATTGCCTGGTTCCGAAAGGACCTTAGCTTGCAGGTCAAGATGGACGAAGCGCCCTACCGTCTCGAAAAATCGGCGGGCAAGCCCAAGGAGAAAATCACCGATGCCGAGGCGTTTTCCGCTGCTCTGCCAGCTAAGACTGGCCGCATGGAAGCTCCTGCCATCAACTTGCCCGGCTTTGGCTCCAGTAGTGGCACCGACGAGTACACCAGCATTGACGAAGCCGAAAAGCATGCTTACTTGACCCGTTTTGCAAAAGTGGCCAAGGAGGAGCAAAAGCGATACGGCATACCCGCCAGTATCATCCTCGCTGTCTCCTTGCGACAAAGCGCAGCCGGGAAGCGGGATATCACCACCGACATCAACAACCACTTCGCCATGCCCTGCAACCCCGAATGGAACGGCGCCTGCCGGGAGTTCCAAGGCCATGCCTACCGTAAGTACAGCTCGGCCTGGGCGAGTTTCCGAGACTTTAGTCTTTTTGCCAAGGAACATTTCGCCCGCCTGAAAGGTGCCGATTACGAGGCATGGGCACTCGCCCTCGAAAATGACGGGTTTGCGGAGTCAGAAGATTTTGCCAAGGAGGTCATTGCATTGATTGAAGGCTATCGGCTGGATGCGGTGGATAAATAGGCTTTGTTGATGAAACAGTTTCTCAGCGATGCTATGCGCCTTTTTCACCCCTTCTTCGAGCGGCGGGTCGTGGCTTTGGTTGACGAGTTTTGGGGCCATGTCCAGCTCCACGTCGGGGGCCATGCCCTCGTTCTCCACGTCCCATTCGCCGTCGAGGTTGTAAAAGACTCTGAGAACGGTCATGCCGTTGCTGTCCAGGCCACCAAAGATATTCCTATGATCGCCTGTTTATTTTGAACCCAGCACCGCACCAACCAACAGGCTGACAAAACCAATGATATTGGCAATTTGGCGGTACTTGAAAATGCCGAACCATTTGTCCCTATAATAAGCCCAATCAGTTGGGGTATTGTCGGCAGACCAAGTGTTGATGATGTCATTGATGGGCAAATTGCCTTTCACCGTGAGCAGCGTATCCGCAATCAACGCCACGAAAGCAATGGCAGCCGTGATGAACAGCAGGCTTCCAGGGTTTTTGGCCGTTGTGATGACGAGCAAAAGGTTGGTGAGCATCGCAGCATAAATCACGTACTTGAAATTGCTCCTCATGCTGGTATCAATCAGCTTGCGCAATTGAGTGTATGCGTTGGCATCAAGGCCAAGTTGTACCTGTTTTAACGCAAGTATGTACATGAACGACTGGCTTACGATAATGCTATAAGCAAGCAACGTGAACAGGAGAATGATTTTAATCGTCATTTTTATATTGATTTAAGTGAACGAAATTTAACCCCTATAATGACCAGCCATATCAGCCAAAGTGTGCTGCCAATAAACCCAGCCATATCCCAAACTGGGAAACCGGGCATCACCGTCGCAAACAATTCGGCTTGGGCCAGCAAGTAAATGGTTGCGCCGACAAATCCCAGCCCATTGACCCATTTGGGCATCAGGCTCAATTTTGCAAACACAAAGGAAACCATAACCGTCCAAGCGATGGTGAACAATTGCCCCAGGTGCTCGCCGAGGATGACACCGCCAAACTGGTGGATGGTCTTGAAAGCCACGATGGCAGCGGCTTTTGTGGGTTCGTCCGTGGCATTTACAAAGGTATTTGCCAGAACTGGCACCACAAATGTCCAGCGCAACAGCCCAACCATTTGCACAATCAAGCCGATGACACCGATGGTCGTGGCCGTGCGTGCCAGCGCTGATTTGCCCTCCAATTTTTGTCCCATGAGAATATAAGCGGGCAATAAAGGTATGCCCGTA
>JANPLH010000258.1:0-5700 GCA_031426435.1 Saprospiraceae bacterium
AGAATGACCAGCAGTGACCAGAGCTTAATGCGGTGTTTTTTATAAAAAAGGATAACTTTTTGTTGGACTGGCTTTAGCTTCACGGGTCATCTAATTATCTCGTTTTCAGTATTTGTGTTCAATCGCCAAAAGAAATGCCCAACGACCTCGCCGTGCGAACCAAGTAATGGTCTTTTGACAAAAAATTGTATTTGCTAACAGCCTCGGCAATGCTCACGCTTGAAATTTCATTGTTCCTGTAAGTGACCATTTTCCCAAAATCAGAACCAACGATTAATTCAAACGCTTTCACGCCCATTGCGGTAGCTAAAATCCGGTCGAATGCCATTGGAGTGCCTCCCCGCTGTACATGGCCTAGTATCGTCGTGCGGACTTGGGCTTGGCAGCCACTATCCTCGATTTGTTGCTTCAAATAATTGGCAATGCCACCCAGCTTGATATGTTCGTCGCCAATGTCTTTTGATTTTTGGCCAACCACTGAACCATCAGCGGGCCTTGCACCTTCAGAGATGACGATATTGACGAAGCCCTCCCCCTTTTCGTAGCGTTTGTTGATTTTTTCCAACACCTTATTGATGTCATAAGGGATTTCTGGAATCAGACAAATCTCGGCGCCTCCAGCAATGGAGGTATGCAGCGCAATCCAACCTGCATCACGGCCCATGACCTCCATGACCATTACCCGGTCGTGACTTGCAGCGGTCGTTACCAACTTGTCGAGGGAGTCCGTGGCAATCTGGACGGCAGTGGTAAAACCAAAAGTGAGGTCAGTTGCGGAGAGGTCGTTGTCAATCGTCTTTGGTACACCTATTATATTAAGTCCCTTTTCAAAAAGGGCTTGCGAAATTTTTTGGCTGCCGTCTCCACCAATGTTCACCACGGCATCGTAGCCGAGATCTTGAATCCGCTTGACCAATCGTGCACTGATGTCCACTGGTTTCCAAGTCCCGTCTGGCTGGTGGGTGGGGTAGGCGAGGGGGTTGCCTTTGTTGGTGGTTTTAATAATGGTACCGCCCCTGACGTGCAGGCCAGCAACCATTTTCGGGGTCAATTTTATAATATCGGTTGGTTCATCCAATACCCCATTGAATGCTTCGATGCTGCCGTGCACTTCATACCCACCATGTTTTTTTGCAGCTTTTACAATGGCACGGATGACAGCGTTCAGGCCAGGACAATCGCCACCGCCGGTGGCCAAGAGGATTTTTTTCATAAATAAATGGACTTTTCAATTTGGCTGCCAAGCTATGAAAAGTTTGATTTGCTCAGGAGTCTGATTTGTTTGACGAGTATCTGGCAACTCATTTGGGAGAGCGGCAAATGCTTGGAAGTAACTATGTTTGTAACCCGAAACTGAACAGGCGAAAAGCCTATTCCGATAAACTTTTCACATGAAAATCGCCGTATTTCCTGGGTCTTTCGACCCAATTACAGTTGGACATGTAAGCTTGGTGAAACGGGCACTGCCGCTTTTCGATAAAATCATCGTGGCCGTTGGAGTCAATTCCCAGAAGCAGACCCTTTTCACCTTAGAGCAAAGATTAGACTGGTTAAAAGCTGTTTTTGCGAAGGAATCCAAAGTTGAGATTGATTGCTTTGAGGGCTTGACGGCGCATTTTTGCAATAAAATAGGTGCGAACTACCTGCTCCGCGGCCTACGCAATGCATCCGATTTTGATTATGAAAAGACCATCTCACAGCTGAACCATATCGTCGGGCACAACTTGGAGACGGTATTCCTCATCAGCTTGCCGGAGTTTTCGCACATAAGCTCAACGATTGTGCGGGAGCTGATTAAGGGAAAGGGAGATGTGAAGCCGTTTGTGCCCAAAGAAGTAAAAATCAAATGAACATGCGCTACAACTGGATTCTCTTCGATGCCGACGACACCCTTTTCGACTTCAAAAAAAGCGCCCGCCTTGCGCTCGGTCACACGCTGACCGACTACAAAATCACTGCAACCGAAACCCATTTTCAGGTCTATGAAACCATCAACCACGATGCTTGGATGGCTTTTGAGCGGCAAGAGATAACGGCGGTCGAGCTTCGCAAAATCCGCTTCGAGCGCTTTTTGGATGCTATTGGCGAATACCGGGACCCGATGGAAATGAATGCTCATTACCTCTACCTGTTGTCACAAACCCGTTTCATGCTTGAAGGAGCCGTGGATTTGGTGGAAACATTGCGCAGCAACAACTACCGCATGGGTCTGATCACCAATGGTTTACGGGAAGTGCAACGCCCACGAATCACTCATGCCGAAATGGACAAGTATTTTGACGTGATTATCGTTTCGGATGAAATAGGCGTTTCCAAACCGCATGAAGGCTTTTTTAAGCATAGCTTTGAAATGATGGGCTATCCCGAAAAATCGGAGGTAATCGTTGTTGGCGACAGCCTGAACTCAGACATTCAAGGCGGCAATAACTATGGTGTGGACATCTGTTGGTTCAACCCAAAGGGCGCTTCCAATCTCACTGAGCACCTGCCAAAATTTCAAATTCAAAGGTTGGAAGAACTCTACACGATTGTGTGAAATTTTTCAAAATGTGACGAATAAACTGTTTCCAAATTGATTGTCTTCTACCGAAATCCGTCAACCGAAATCCGAAATCGAATTACTTTTGCGGCCAATTTCAAACTAACTACCAAATCAAATAAAATCATGTCGAACGCATTCTTCAAAGTACCCATCGCCAAGAATGAGCCGGTACTTCCCTACGCACCCGGTTCCCCGGAAAAAACAAGCTTAAAAACAATGCTGAAAACCCTCAAGTCGAAGGCCATTGATGTGCCGATGACCATAGGAGGCAAGAAATTGATGGGTGAGGGTAAAATCGCCATTCATCCACCCCATGAACTAAAGCATACCCTTGGCTACCATGGTAAAGCAGATGCTGCTATTGTCAAACAAGCAATCAATGCCGCTTTGGAAGCAAAAAAGGGTTGGGAAAACATGCCTTGGCAAGACCGGGCGGCCATTTTCCTCAAAGCCGCCGACCTGCTTGCTGGCCCCTTTCGGGCCAAAATGAACGCTGCCACGATGCTGGCACAATCAAAAAACGCCTTTCAGGCAGAGATTGATGCAGTGGCAGAGCTTTGCGACTTTTGGCGATTCAACGTGCAGTTCATGATTGACATCTACAACCAGCAGCCGGAAAGCCCGGCTGGCACTTGGAACCGCATGGAATATCGGGCGCTGGAGGGTTTCATCTTTGCGCTCACGCCGTTCAATTTCACTTCTATCGCTGGCAACCTGCCTGGTGCACCTGCCCTGATGGGCAATACAGTAGTTTGGAAACCCGCCGATTCGCAGATTTACAGTGCAGCAGTAATAATGGAGATTTTGGAAGCGGCTGGCTTGCCCGCTGGTGTCATCAACCTCGTTTTTGTGGATGGCAAAACGGCAGGCGAGGTCATTTTCAAGCACCCCGACTTTGCTGGTCTGCACTTCACAGGCAGTACGGGTGTGTTCCAAACGCTTTGGAAGACCATTGGGAACAATATTGCAACCTACAAATCCTATCCACGCATCGTCGGAGAAACTGGTGGCAAAGATTTCGTGGTAGCTCACTCATCAGCAGATGCCAAGCAGGTGGCAGTGGCATTGAGCCGTGGGGCATTTGAGTTCCAAGGCCAAAAATGCTCGGCGGCTTCACGTGCCTATATTCCCAAAAACCTCTGGAAAGATGTAAAAAAATTCTTGGTAGCTGACTTGGAAACCATGAAAATGGGTAGCCCAGAGGATTTTACCAATTTTATCAATGCGGTGATTGATGAGAAGGCTTTTGACAAAATCAGCAGCTATATTGCCAAGGCGAAAAAGGATGAAAAAGTAGAAATCATTGCTGGGGGCAACTTTTCAAAAGAAGTGGGCTACTTCATCGAACCTACGGTCATTGTTGTGGAAGACCCACATTACGTGACCATGTGCGAGGAGATTTTCGGGCCCGTACTTACTATATATGTGTACGAGCCAAAGCAGTTTGAACAAACGTTGGATTTGGTGGACAGTTCTTCGCCTTATGCTTTGACGGGTGCCATACTTTCCTGCGACCGCTACGCAACGCAACTTGCTTTTGAGAAACTACGCCACGCTGCGGGCAATTTCTATATCAACGACAAGCCAACCGGTGCAGTCGTTGGGCAGCAGCCGTTCGGCGGGGCGAGGGCTTCAGGCACGAATGACAAGGCTGGCTCGGTTTGGAACCTGTTGCGTTGGGTGTCACCAAGGGCTATAAAGGAAAACTTCTTGACGCCAACTGACTACCGCTATCCATTTTTGGCGGAGGAATGAACTTGAAAAAGAGAAAGGCGCAAATTGCGAAGCACAAAGTTAAAAAGACGTAATCGTTTGATTATGAGCTACTTTAACATTGTTGCTTCGCAATTTTTTTAATTAAAATATTTGTAAAAAGCGGCTTGTTTTGAAACATGAGAACTTCCAGCTAACTTTATCCCCCGTAAAATAACTCAATTTGAAACACTAAACAGTCCTGACTATGAGCAAACTTCTACCGACCATTACTGGGGTAGCCTGTTTCCTTTGGGTGTCAGGTTGGACATGGATTTTATCTGACGGGAAACAATCGGCCGCTTCGGGTTCCAACCAAGCTCCCATCAATATTTATATTGACAGCGTGCGGTACAAAGTACAGCATCCGTTTGCATTCGAATATTCCGATGCAACACCCATCGTTGCGGAGAGCCTGCATCCTGCGCTAAAGTCAGTTGTCAAGAAGTTGGAGAATGGCAAAAAGTCAAACCTCAAAGTAATTGGGGTTTACAGCCCGATGGAAAAGAATGAGACGGCGTTCCCGAATCTTGGAATTGCCCGTGCGGAGGCTGTGAAATCTATCCTAGAGTCCAGCGGTGCCAGTGCTGACCAAATCGAAACAGTAGGATTGGAATCTGCCAATCTTTTTCAAATGGACGGCAAGCTGACAGGTGCCATTTACTTCAGCTTTTCGGGGCAAGAAGCTGCTGATTATCAAGCTGTTGCGGTGGACAGTGAGGACGAAAGTGAAACCGAGGAAGTGGAAGAGTATGCAGATGCGAAGTCATTTTATTACAAATATGGCGACTATAAAATTGAGAAACACCACGTTCCATATTTAAAGGAACTCATAAAAACCATGAATGCACAACCAAAGCGCACGATAGTTTTGACTGGATATTCGGCGCAAGAGGAGGAGGCCGAATCAGAAAGGGTAAATTTGGCAGAGATGCGGGCAATGTCCGTCCGGCGCTATTTGGTGGACCACGGTGTGCGGAGGGCACAAATCGAGGTCAAGGCAAAGCCATCTATGGCGAGGACGAGCAAGGAAATGATAGTGTCCATTCAGATAGGGAGCGAATAATTCAAAGGAACATACATCAGAAAAACTTGAACAAACATGAATGAACCTTTTTTCGTGTTCATAGCATTGGCGGGGGCTGCATTGCTTGGGTTCCTTTTCTCGGACGCAATGTCGAGAAGGCGGACAAATTCGCTCCTTGCCGAAAATACCGACTTTCAGATAGCCCTTCGTGACAAAGAATCGGTGCTGACCCGCTTGCAATCCGAGAATGAGGCGAGGCTGCTTGCTGTGGAAAACCTGCAAAAGATTTCGCAAGAGGTTGAAAATCAAGTTTTTGAAAAGGATAAAGAATTGGTTTTGATTAAAAATGAAAACGTCCGGTTGCAGCAGGAAGTACAGC
>JANPLH010000259.1:0-12101 GCA_031426435.1 Saprospiraceae bacterium
GATGGCATAGATGCTGATTTTCATGTTGTTGAATTTTGAGGGGGCAAAATAGCAATTTACCAATCATTCGTGCGGAAAGGTGAGGCAGGCATGTCCTCCACATTGTATAGATTTGAACCGACGGGGCTGCGCTCCCAGGCATAGCGGGCCGCCACGGGGCTTGGCACTTTTTCGCTCCACACCAAGACGTAATTGCCTTCAATAACAGCCTTGGCTGGATGGAAAACCCGGTCGGCCCCCGCCACTTTAAAGCCAATTAGCGGAGCATCGCTGGGCTTGGCGCTAAGGCCATTTCCTTTTGGGTCAAAATGCAGGCGCAGCTTGTTGCCGATGTTTTCCATGCGCAAATAAGCAGGACCAGAAAACGGGACTTTATCGCCGTAGGCGATATGCCGTGAAGCATTGGCAAGCCGCTCCGCAATGCCTTTTTTATTGCCGGGATGTAAGTCGGTCGGGTGGCTGATGTCGAATGAAACCACCTGTGCAACCTGCCTAAACTGCTGTAAAACAAGCGATTGCGCTTCCCGCAACATGGGCCAGTCCGCTTCAATCATTTGCTTTTCCGACTGGCCGATATTGGCCAACTGCACGTAGAGGAACGGCAGCAGGCTGTCGCCCTGCGCTTCTCGCCAGCTTCCTATCAGGCAGGCGAACTGTTGGCGGTAGTTGCGGGCATCCGATTGCTCGGTGTTCGACTCGCCCTGCCACCAGATGATGCCCTTGACGGGAAACGGATGGGCGGGATGCACCATGCTGTTGTAGAGCTGGCTGGGCAAATCCTTGGCTGTATCGGCATCTATCGTGCGGCTGAAATCCACACCCATTGCGCCAGCAACAGGCACCTGGCCAAAGCAACTGGCGGGCATCCAAGCCTCAATGCGGCTGCTGCCCATGCTGGCGTTGAGTACGCCTATTGGCAAACCCAAATCTGTTTGTAGTTGCTGTGCAAAATAATAGGGCAGCGCCGAGAAGTTGCGCCGCAAACCGGGGTCGTCTGTTTGCCATTTTCCCCAATTGAAGTCTTTGCGGGGCGTTTCGCTGCCCTCGGTTTTCACCCTAAAATAGCGGATGTTTGGGTTCGGCAGGGCAGCCATTGCCTCAGCAAAATCATTGGAATCCTTGACTTTAATGGACATATTCGATTGGCCAGCACACAGCCAGACATCGCCGAAATAAAGTTCGTTGCACCACCGATAGTTCAATTGCCCGAAGACGGTCAGGCGATATGGGCCGCCCGCCTCGTGGGCTTGCAGCATGATTTTCCATTCACCGTTTGCGTCCACCGTCGTTTGATAAGATTCTGTGTCGGGTATGCGACCGTCTAATTTTTTTAGGCTCAAATGCACGGAACAGCCCGGCTTGCCCCAGCCCCAAACGGGCATTGGCTTGTCCCTTTGCAAGATGGCATGATCACGTATCAGCCATGCGACCCGAAATGATAACGGGTCGAACAGCCAAAAGGCAGCCACAGCGAGACAAGCCAATAAAAGTGCTGTGACGGCAATCCTTGTTTTTTTCATCGGGCGAAAAATAGGGCGCTGGCGCTGGATTCAAGTTAATTATCTGTGTTTTCTGTGCAGTTTTGCGCAGAAATTCGGAAGCTGCATATCATGCAAAAAATGACCCTCCGCCATATCCTCTCCACCGACTGGCTACTGCTGGGGGCGCTGTGCATTGGGCTTATCGCCCTGAAAATCAATCATTTGCAATTGCCCTGCTTCTGGGACGAGGCTTGGTCATACTTTCCGGCCCTGCACGAAATGGCCGAGCAGGGGCCGTCCATGATGCCCAGCAGCATAGAACCAGAACTGTACCGGGGCCACCCGTTGCTGTTTTATTTCCTCGCCTCGGCTTGGATGAATATGGCGGATGGGGTAGGGTGGTGGGCGGTGCGGCTGTTCCCGTTGCTGTTGTCGCTGGCGCTCTTGGGCAGTTTTTATTTTTTCGGAAAACGTTTTTTCGGAAAAAAAACGGCGGCCATTTCAACGGCATTGTTCTCGTTGCAATCGGTGTTCTTGGCGCAGTCCAGCTTCCTGCTGCCAGAGGTGATGGTGGCGCTGCTTACCGTGCTTTCGGTCAATGCTTATTTTTCGGGGAACAAATGGGGCACTTGTATTTGGTTGTCATTGCTGCTGCTCACCAAGGAGAGCGGGGTTGTGCTTTGGGGCACGATGGCACTGTTTGAATTGGGCAAGGCGTGGAAGGGCAAGTACCTTTTTAAGCCAAAGGAAATGTTTGGCGGCGCATGGCCAATTGCCGTTTCCGCATTGCCTGTTCTGCTGTTTTTTATTGGCCAAAAATTGAAATTTGGCTGGTTCTTTTTCCCAGAGCATATTGGGTATTTGGTTTTTGATATCGGTGATTTAATGCAGAAAATAAAGGGCATTATGGCGTATTTATTTATTGATATGGGACGAAATTTGCTCACGTTCGCAGGCGGGTTTTCGTTAATATTAATAATCGCAAGAAAAGATTTAATCGCACACAAAGCATTGTCAATGCTGTATTTTAATGGATTTTTCGTTTTTCTGTTTTTGATTTTTTCTGCCATTAATTTTTATTCACCGAGGTATTTATTGTGCTTACTGCCCTTCACCATAATCTCATTTGTTTATTTAATAGAAAAGGCGATTGAGTCCTTTAATCTTTCCAAGTTTCAAAAACTTGGAAAGATTTTGCCCGGCATTCTGCTATTGGCCATTTTCACGAACAACCTATACTTTAGCTTCGGAAAAATGAAGGGCAACGACCACAACCTCGGCTTTGCGCAAGCCGTGAAAACGCACCAAGCATTGGTGGCCTATCTTGAAGCAAATGCGGCACCAGACCAACGCATTGCCACAGGCTTTTTGACCCAAACAAACCTGACGAACACTGACCTGGGCTACTTGAAAGGTGACAAGCCGTTCACCAACTTGACCAACGAAGTTGATGACTCGACTGCCTTCGCCATCGTGACCAGCACAGAACAGGATGAAGCATACCTGTCCCAACTTTCGATGCTTGGTGGCAAATTGCTCGTGCGCTTTGGCGATGAACGGATTTGGGCGGCAGTTTACGGTTTTGAATGATGCAGGTGTTTGATTTTCTGGTCATAAAAAAAAAGAGCGACTAACTCCTTACGAGTCAACCGCTCTTTTTTTCCATTTGGAAATGGGAATTACCGTACCACGCTCACCGTCATCTTCGCATCGTACTGTCCTTTGATGACGGGCGATTGGCGGTTCATCGTATAAGCTCGCACGTTTTCGTCCACGAAGTCGAAAAGCTCCTGAACGGTCACGATTTTGTTGGCGTCCTTGTCGGCCTCGCCCTTCAAGCCACGGATGAGGAAGTGGCTGAACACCCCTTGCCGCAGGCCGCTGCTTTCCAGGGAAGTTTCCTCGCCTTTTGACGACATGATAAGCGCTGTACCAGCTTCAGCTTGTGCCAAAGTCGTGTAATAATCCTCCAGCACGTTGCGGATGGTTCCGCTCTTCTCGGCCATGGCCAACAGGCTGCCGGAGTGGCAAGCATCGGCGATGCAGAGCTTGTATTTGGCGGGGCTGCTTTCGAGCATCTTTCGGATGTCTTCATGGTCCAATTTTTTGTTGAACCCATCAAAATCAATGGGCAAGAAGGAGCCGGGCAAGCCGTGGCCAGAGAAATAAACCATCACGAGGTCGTCTTTGCCAGCCTTGCTGAACACGTCGTTCATGGCAGCCAAAATCTTCTCGTGGGTGGCGTCCTCGTCAATGAGTATCTTGATTTGGTTGTCCGTCAAGGCACCACCTTCCGGACTTTTTAGGAAGGCGTACATGCGGTAGGCATCGTCGTCGGTGTAGCGCAGGGTAGGCATGTGGTCATAAGCGGAGATGCCTACCACCACAGCCCAAACCTTCATTTGGCTGGCTTGGCGGATGGCGATGTAGTCATCGGCGGAGAGGGTGGTGGGGGCTGGTTCCTGTACGAGTTCCGGCATGGCCGTGCCCATGTAAGAGCCTTCTTTCCAGAAGCCCGCTACCTCTGTGCCATCGGCGAGGAAGAGGGAGCCTTGGCCGCTGAAGGCACCAAGCGCCCATTCGCCCTTGTAGCGCTCGCCATTGGAATAGTAGATGACGCCGTCGCCATCTGGCATTCCGTTTTCAAAATTGCCCACGTATTTGGCGACGCCATCTTTGTAAACATAGGTGCCACGGCCATTGGCGCAGTCGCCTTCTATGCAGCCGACCTTACCATGCTCGATTTGGGAGTTGCCGAGGTACTCGCCCTCTCGCCACTCGCCCGTGGTTTGGGTATTGTCGGCGTAGTAAAACGTGCCTTTGCCGTCCTTCAGGCCAGTCTTGAAATTGCCCACATAACGGTCGCCATTGGTGTAGGTAAAGGTGCCGTTGCCTTCGGGTTTACCCTCCTTGAAAATGCCTTCGTACTTGCTGCCGCCAGGGTAGGCGAAGGTGCCTTGGCCATTCTCGCAGTCGCCAGCAAGGCAGCCCGTCTGTACTTCGGGTTCTTTTTCAGGGAAAAGGTTGGCGATGGGCTGCCCTTTGTCGTCAATGGGCAAGCCCATTTTCCATTTGCCGTCCCAGGTGCGGCCATCGGCGAGGGTCTTTTTGCCCTTGCCTTCCTGGAAGCGGTGAGCCCACTCTCCCCGGTAGGTGCTGCCATCGGTGTAGTAGCAGGTGCCGATGCCGTGTATCTCGCCGTCCTTGAACTGGCCGATGTACTTGGCACCGCTGGGGTAGAGGTAGATGCCTGTGCCGTTCTTGCAGTCACCGGAGATGCATTGTGCCGTCACGGCGTTTGCGAAGCAAAACAATAGGGCAATGATGATGGGTTGTTTCATAGGAAAAAATGAAGATTGGAATTGATAAATTGCTGGATTGTTGGGGCGACAATTGACACTTGTTTGGGCGTAAGCCTAACAACGATGGTTTAGGGTAAAAAGTTATGTGCTTGAAATTGTAGTTGGGAAATGAATTTCCCAACTACAAATCAAACCAGCTCCGAGATGCTCATCACGGGCAGTTCCACGAAGAAGTTGGTGCCTTTGTCCATTTCGGTTTCAAAGTAAATATCCCCCTTGAAGCCTTCGATGATGCTTTTGCAAATAGCGAGGCCAAGGCCGGTGCCAGAGTTTTTTGTGGAAAAATTCGGGGAGAAAACCTTCTCCTGAATCTCCGGCGGTATTCCCGTGCCATTGTCTGCCACTTTCAAGATGGCCTTGTTGCCGTCCTGGTAAAGCGAGATATGGATTTTGCCTTTCCGCTCGTCGGGTATGGCTTGTATGGCGTTTTTCAGCAGGTTGTTGATGACCCGTGTCACGTGATTGCGGTCGGCATACACCTCGAAGTCCACCTTCGGCAATTCGATGGTGATATCTATGTCCGGGCGCTCGTTTTTGAACAAGTGATGGACGGAGGAGGCCAGGTCGTTCAACGAAAAATGGATGTTTTGCGCCTGCGGCATCTTAGCGAAGTTGGAGAACTCTGTTGCGATTTGCGCCAGCGACTCTATCTGCTCTACCAAGGTGTTGGACACCCGCTTTAGCAGCGGCCCGATGGTGGCCGGGTCGGGGTTCGACTGGTAGGCATGTAGCAGGTACTGCATGCTGAGTTTCATCGGCGTCAGCGGGTTCTTGATTTCATGGGCCACTTGTTTGGCCATTTCCCGCCAGGCACCGTCCCGCTCCGATTGCGCCAGCAACAGGGAGCTTTCCTCGATTTTCTTCACGGCCCGGTTGTAGGCTTCTACGAGGTCGCCAATTTCATCCTTGCGCCGCCAGACGATGGGGTCGTTGCCACCGAGGCGCAGGCGTTGGAGGCTATCGCTGAGGGCCGTCAGTTTCTTAGTAATAGAGTTGGCGATGAAAATGGCAAGACCGCCCGCAATCAGCAGCAGGAAGACATAGACGTTGAGCAAAGTGCTCATGAAATCCGTTACCTCGCTGCGCAACTCCCGGTGCTGGGCGTAGTAGGGTATGCCCATGTAGGCAAGTGTATTGCCGTCCATGTCTTTCAAGGGCAAATAGGCCGCTGTGTAGTGAAGGTTGCCGATGCTTTCATCTTGGTCTTCCCGATCGAGGCCCAAGTTGTGGAGGCTCTGATAGGCGAATGCTCCCATCTTGTTTGAAACCAGGCCACCCCTGAAAATGTCCTCCTCGGAGGAGGTGTTCAGGTTGCCTTTCAGGTCATATATGTTCACGTCCAAGCGGTGCACTTCCGATACCAACGGGATGAGCGAGGCAAGCGAAAAAGCATCCAATTCATCCGCTGCACCGACGGTAAGCTCTTCGTGCTGACCCTCCATTTTGATGCGGAATTTTTTGGTAGATGCATGCTCTTTAGTCAATTCTTTCCTTGACTTACCCAACTCATTTTCTTTCGCTTTTTCCCGTTCGAGTTCCCGTTCAAGTTCTCGCTCACGCTCCCTTTCCTTTATGAGTTCTCGTTCACGTTCTTTTTCCCTTTCTGCTTTGGAAGCGTACTTTTCCAGCCGCCGTTCTTTTTCCCATTCCCGCTGGCGTTCTTTGTGCCAGGCCCTGATTTCATAGTTCACGCTTGCCAATGCCGATGTTACTTTGCGGTCGAGGCGGCCTTTGTGGTAGTCGTTGGAGGATTTTTGGAAATACCAAACGGTGACGAACCCAATGCCGATGAATGAGAATAGTACCATGCTGATGACCCAGAATTGGAACTGGTTGCGCAGCGAAGGTTTCGTCGTTCGGAAGAAATTGAGGGCACCGGGAAGTGAGTTTGTGAAATAGTTGATGGTGCCAAACAGCAGGATGGCAATGGTCAACAGCGAGAACACATACGAGAACAACGAAAGCGGCTTGATATAGCCACCCGTTTCACGCCCAATTTTGATGGCAATATCGTTGGGTGCATGGTAAAGCAATTCGGAGCGCTTGGCGTCCAAAACAACTACCCTTGATTGGCCCACTGGTGGCAATGAGTCGGAGAGCAGCTTGCTGTAAGTCTTGTTTCGGTCTTCAACAAGTGTGTCGTTTTGGTAAATGCCATAGTCGTAGTTATCGAGCTCCGTGAGGTCTTTGTATTTTTTGTCGAGCAACATCTCGGTATAGACCTTGGAGGGCGTAGAGAAGGAGCGCTTAAAAACGAGGAAAATCGTTAGCGGTTCGCTCGTTCTTAGGTCAAGGCGGAGCAGGTAGCCAGGGTCACGGGTCTTTTCCTGCCGAAAGCGAAGGATGGTGCTTTTCGTCGGCAGTGCCTGCATGAACTGGCTTTCCATTTCGCCAAACGTCTTTTTTTGTTCGGTAAAGGCTATCTCGCCGTTTTCCCTTCGGAAGCCGTATATGTTGAACTTGTAGTTGTGCAGCAGGTATTTGTTGGTGCCAAACTGTGCATCAACAATGTCACGTGCTTCTTCTTTTTGGATGTATTCGTTGCCATAGTAGGTTGTGAGTAGGTTCCACATGTGCAACGACGAGTCCGAAACCAACAAGTTGCCCATTTCGGCCAGCGCTGTTTCGGCTTGCGCATCCTGATAACTGGCGAGGGCCAATGCATAAGCTTCCCGCCTTACATAATCCTTGTCGGTGTTGTACTTGTACAGCAGCATTGCCGTTAGGCACGAAAACAGCATCAGCCAACCTACCAACCATTGAAGCGATAACACACGCTCCTCCACGAACAACTCAAAGACGATCAGGTATGCCAGCGCCGCTGTGAGGAAGTAGGCAACCGGCAATTGAAGGTCACCATATAATACGACCGGTATGGCAGCCAACAAAGAGACCAAGACTGCGCCCAGGCGGTAGTTCTTGCTGAGGCCGACCTTGAGTATGGCCTGCATCATGCGGTGGCTGAACAGGAAGAATGCCAGCAAAAGCAAGACCACGCCAATCATCGCCAGCACGCTCTGCGAGTTGAGGTTGAACACGTTCTCGAAGTCAAAAACGATGGAGGAGTCGAGTATGATTGACTTGAAGATGCTGCAAACCATGAGCATGGCCAGGTTCACGCTGAAAAAATTGAGCGCTGTAAGGCTGAAGCGAATGGCCAGCGAAGGATGTGTAAACTCTTTGACCTGAAACTCCCGGTTGAAGAACACCATCATCCAAACGAGCAGTATCATGTTGATGAGCAGCTCGCCCAGGGAGTTGACCCCCTCCAAAATAGGTTCGGTGAATACTTTTGAAAAGGTCTGGAACGTGGAAAAGTGCTCGGAGAAACCAAACTGGATGGTCAGGTACCGGATGAAGATGACAGAACCAAGCATAAAGGCAGCCCCTACCCAAGGCTTGTAACGGTTCACCAACATCACGGACAGGTCATTGATGAGCACGCCTACGAAGATGAAACCGAGCAAGTAAATGAAGAAGACGAGTTGGAGGTTGATGCGGTCCTTGGCCGGCCCAGAAGCATCGAGCCAGGCAAGCGCCTTGCCGTCCATGTTGTGTACGGCGAACCTATCCCCCGATTCCTTGAGGAAAACATCAGGCGGAATAGGGAAGTCGTCGGTGACGAACTCGTTTTTCAAGAACTCGCTTTTCCGTGAATACTCCCGTTTGATGGGTATCATGGCCAAAGCCGTCACTTCCCTGTTGAGAGGTATTTTTATCAGTTCAAAATAACCATTGGGGAGGCGAACCAGCCGCTTTTCTTCTGGCTGGTGAATGAGTTCTGCGGCTTGTTCAGGCGATAGGTAGGCCCGGTTGTTCAACCAATAGACCAATGAGTCGTTTTTGTAAAGCCGAATATTGAAGGGCTTTTTGGTAAGCTCAAGCAAGTGCGCTAAATCTGCCTCTTGTTGTATCGTGGGTAGATGTTCTACTCCCCGCAATTGCCTGAAAATGAAGCCAGTATCGGAAAGGATGGAATAAACTTCCGACTCCTTTTTGTGCAAGCTCTTCTCGATGCGGTGCACGTAAGTTTCCAGGTGGTCTTCCTTTTGGATGCCAAAATCGAGCGCAGCCCCCAAGCCAAAAATTAGCAGGATGGCAGCAATGGCGTAATAAGTTCGCTTTTTCATGGTCAGCTGTTTGTCCAACCCAAGGCGGTTGAAGTGCCGTATTTTTCAATCTAAAAAAACCAACGGGAAATGCGTGGCAGATAGCTTTTCACGCTTGAAACCAATGCAGCCGGGGGCAAATTTAAGGGTATTTCACATATTAAAAAATATTTTACAAAACACCGCCTTGATGATCGGGTTGCAGCAAAAATTTGGCCGAAAATAAGTCACCTTCCCATTCTCCACATCTTGCGTAATTTCACCCCCGATTTGCAAAAGCCATATTATTTCGATGGTTCGTAAAGGTTTCAAGTTGTCCCTTTGGGGAACATAAAAACCTTCACGACCTTTGTTATTCATCAAAATCATCTATGGACAACATGAAAAAACTTCCATTCCTTTTCCTAACCGCCTTGCTCTTGTTCGCCTGCGGCAAAAAAATGCAACAGAATACTTCGCAAAACGAAGCAGCCGACAAGGGTTTTAAATGGACCACAGAGTCCTTTGCGGACAAAAAAATCATCCGGTACCAAGTGCCTGGCTTCGAGAAATTGAGCCTGCAACAAAAGAAATTGGTCTATTACCTCACCCAAGCTGGGCTTAGTGGCCGTGACATCAATTACGACCAGAACTACCGCTTCAACCTGCCCATCCGCTATGCATTAGACAATATCGTAGCAAATTACAAGGGCGAGCGCAAGGGCAAGGACTGGGACGAATTGCTGATTTATGCCAAGCAGGTCTGGTTCTCCAATGGCATCCATCACCACTATTCGCATGACAAATTCCAGCCGGGCTTCTCTCAGGCGTATTTTGAAAAAGCCTTGAAGGATGTGGGTGCCAGCCTATCGAAGGAGGTGCTCGCTGCCATGTTTGACCCGAAGATTGACTCCAAAAGGGTTGACCAAACTGACGGTGCCGACAATGTGCTGACCTCCGCCGTCAACTTCCACGGGCCAGACGTGACCACTGCCGACGTGAAGAAATTTTATGAAGCAAAAATGAACAACGAAGACCCCAAACCGCTCGAATGGGGCCTCAACTCCCGCCTCGAAAAAGGCAAAGACGGCAAGCTCTTCGAAAACGTCTGGAAATCGGGCGGCATGTACGGAGCCGCCATTGACCAAATGATTGGCTGGCTGCAAAAAGCCGTGGAAGTGGCCGAAAACGAGCGGCAGAAGAAAGCCCTGGTCATCCTGATTGACTATTTCAAAACGGGTGACCTGAAAAAATGGGCCGATTTCAACCTCGCTTGGGTAAAGGCCACAGAGGGTGATGTTGATTATATAATGGGCTTCGTGGAGGTCTATCACGACCCCATGAGCCAGCGGGGCAGCTACGAGAGCATCGTGCAAATCACTGATTTTGAGGCATCTGAGCGCATGAAGGTGCTTGGCGAAAATGCCCAATGGTTCGAGGACAACTCGCCACTGCTGCCCAACCATAAGAAGAAGAATGTGGTCGGTGTGACCTACAAAGTGGTGAACACTGCTGGCGAATCTGGCGACGCATCCCCTGCCACGCCCATCGGTGTGAACTTGCCGAACTCGAACTGGATACGGGAGCTGGGCTCAAAATCTGTCAGCCTTGGCAATATCGAGGATGCGTACAGCAAAGCGGGCGGCCCTGGCCTCACGCAGGAGTTCGCCCACGATGCCGAGGAAATCAAATGGTCCGCAGCGCACGGCGACCTTGCAGGAAAGCTGACCACCGCATTGCACGAAGTGCTCGGCCATGCCAGCGGTGTGCTGGAAAAGGGCGTGGCAGAGCCGAGCGTCACGCTGCCCGGCTACTCGTCCACGTTGGAGGAGGCCCGTGCCGACCTTTTCGCCCTTTACTATATCATGGACCAAAAGCTGATTGACCTCAAAGTGATGCCCTCACTGGAAGTGGGCAAAGCTGAATACGACGCTTATATCCGCAACGGCCTGATGCTGCAACTGCGCCGCATCAAGCCCGGCAAGAACATAGAGGAGGCGCACATGCGCAACCGCCAGTTGGTATCGCTTTGGGCGTATGAGATGGGCAAAAAGGACAACGTCATTGAAAAGGTGACCAGGGACGGCAAGACCTATTTCGACATCAAGGACTACAACAAGCTGCGGGTGCTGTTCGGAGAGCTGTTGAAGGAAATCCAGCGCATAAAATCGCAGGGCGATGCCAAGGCTGGCAAGGCATTGGTCGAAAATTATGGGGTAAAAGTGGACCAGGCCATCCATAAAGAGGTATTGGCCCGCTCCGAGAAGCTGAACTTGCCACCATATGGCGGTTTCATCAACCCGAAATTAGTGCCTATTGTGGATGTCAAGGGCAACGTTACGGACATCAAAGTGACCTACCCAGACGATTTTACCAAGCAGATGCTGGAGTATGGGAGGGAGTTTGGGTTTTTGAAGTGAGTTTACGACTATACAGCTGCATGGAGTGCAGGGCCTTTATTTTTAGTGAAATACAAAGGCTGTGCCTCCGTGCCGCAGTGTTGAAATTTTGACATCCTCAATAAATCCGATACCTTTACTAAACAAGCTTGACCTCTCAAACAAACATCATGAACGAAGCTAAACGCAAAGATTGGACTCCCTGCGTCGTCAGCTTGAGCGCCTCAAGAAGAACTTCACAGTCATGGTGGAAAATGAAGAGGAGGACGATATGATGCTTGATTGGATGAATAAAATTCGGAGAGAAATTAAACGGTTAGAAAAGGAATTAAGCGACAAATCGGAATAGGTAATCCAACTGTTCTTTCAATTTTCAAAATCAATTGCCATGCTAGCAACCATCAAACAATATTGTGCTGAGAAAGGCGTCACGATGCAAATTGTGCGTGAGAGCATAAGGAAGGGAGTGCTTCGTACTATAGAACTCCCGCTGTTTGTTGAATACGAAGGGAAACGGATTGAAGTTGGCAAGCAAGAATTCATAGAACCTATCGCCTCCACACTTGAAATGAGCGATGTAGAAAGGGCTAACCATCTCGCTGCTCAGGCCACTCAATCCCTCACAATCAAGCGTAAACTGATTCAATTTTTATTGGCTGAAGAAGAGGAAGGCAGACTGCTCAGGTCAGCCATTGATGCCTATTACGAACTACAACCAGCTCACGAAAAAGCTGAATACATTGAGGCCAAATCGAAACTACGAAAATTGCT